>JAMASZ010000224.1 GCA_023301585.1 Alphaproteobacteria bacterium
GTTGCTGATGAAGAAATGGTAAAAAATGCTGTTGGTGAAGAAGCTTATGATGAGCTGGCGGAACCACCGAACGTTGAGGTGTCTAAGCATAAGCTTGCGCCATTAGTTAGAGCAGCGATTAGAGAGATTTATGATCCTGAGATTCCGGTTAATATCTATGAACTTGGGCTTATTTATAAGATTGATATTAATGATAAAAACGATGTTTATATTGAAATGTCACTAACATCACCAGCTTGCCCAGTAGCACAGGAAATGCCAGGTTGGATACAAAGTGCTATAATGCCTATAGACGGCGTTAATAACGTTGATGTTGAAGTTGTTTGGGATCCTGCGTGGGACGGCTCGATGATGGCTGAGACAGCTAAATTACAACTAAATATGTTCTCTTAAAAGGATTTGGAGGCTGAAATGACTGATTTAGACCCTAAAATAAAAGATTTTAACCCTGAAATGCCGATCACTTTTACAGATAAGGCTGTTGAGGTTATCAAGGCTAAAACCGCTCAAAACACTGAATCTATTGGGTTACGAGTTGTTATTACAACTATGGGCTGTTCTGGCAATGGTTATGAAATGGAACATGTTTTAGAAGAAGATTTATCGAAAGATGATAAATATGAAGCTAATGGTGCCGTTCTATATATTGCTAAAACACAAAGCTGGATGATTTTTGGTATGGAGATAGATTACGCCAAAGATGGTTTAAATGAAGCTTTTCAATTTAATAATCCTAATGAGATCGGTCGTTGCGGTTGTGGTGAAAGTGTAATGTTTACACCGAAACCTTCTTAATTTTTTAAAGGTAGTTTTTAATTTGATATATATAATGCGTTATTTTCCATAATATACATTATCACATTATCTTATTAATATAAGCAGGTATCATCAAATAACAATCCCCACTTGTTTAACTTTAAATCATTTATCAACCATTGTGGTTTACAACAAGCAAAAGGTGGTAATAATGATTTAAAATTAAACGTTACTTTGGCGGCAGCTGCCAACTCTGCAAATGACGCAACAACTGTTCAAGGAATGCAAAGTGATGTTGAAACCCCCCTTACTAAACATAATCATGCCCATGACCATGGGCGCAGTCATTCGCATCAGCACATTAATTTTGCGCTCTAGCTACAAAAATAATTGATTTTATAGGCTTTTCAGCCCTTTTTGAGTGTCAGCTTCCTTGACTCTAATTTTTATTTGTGTATATTGCACCATCTTTAACGGTATTGGGCGTCATTAGATTCTCTATAACCAATTGAAATTTATAAATTATTTAGGATAAAGTTATGTTCGCAGTTATTCGTACAGGTGGAAAACAATTTAAAGTAACAAAAAAAGAAACACTTCGTGTTCCTTTGATGGATACTGAAGCTGGTAAAAACATTGATATCAAAGACGTTTTGATGCTTTCTGATGGTAAAGACATTAAGGTCGGTGCCCCTCTTATTTCCGGTGCAAAAGTAAGCGCTAAGGTAATTGAGCATATACGTGACAAGAAAATTGTGATATTTAAGAAGAAACGTAGACAAAATTATCGTCGTACAAAAGGTCACCGACAGGGGCTGACAGTGATTGAAATCACAGATATCAAAGCTGCGTAATAAAACATAAATATATAAAGAATTAATCTGGAGGACATAAAAAATGGCACATAAAAAAGCCGGTGGTAGTTCAAGAAACGGTCGTGATTCAGCAGGACGTCGTTTAGGCGTTAAAAAATTCGGTGGTGAAGCCGTTCTTGCTGGTAACATCATCATTCGTCAGCGCGGTACAAAATACGCAGCTGGTAACAATGTTGGTATTGGTAAAGATCACACAATTTTTGCTCTTATGGATGGTCAAGTATTATTCACTAGAGGTCGCGGTGGTAAAGCGCGTGTGAACATTGTTCCTGCAAATGATGGTATGGCAGCAGCTGCTGAGTAACCCTCGTTACAAATGAGAATTCAAGGGGAGGCTCAGCTTCCCCTTTTTTATTAGATAATACAAATTATGAAGTTTTTAGATCAAGCAAAGATATATGTTAAGAGTGGTGATGGCGGTAACGGTGCTGTCTCCTTCCGTCGTGAGGCGCACGCTGCTATGGGCGGGCCTGATGGTGGACACGGTGGTAAAGGTGGCGACATTGTATTTGAAGCTGTTGAAACCTTAAATACATTAATTGATTTTCGTTACACTCAACACTTTCGCGCAGAGAACGGCAAAGGCGGATCCGGTCGTGACCGCACAGGTGTTAGTGCTGATGAGCTAGTTATCAAAGTCCCCGTGGGCACAGAAATTATTGATGAAGATAGAGAAACGGTTCTCTTGGACATGATTGAACCAGGTCAACGGGTCACCTTCTTAAAAGGCGGTGATGGTGGATTTGGTAATGTTCACTTCAAAAGTTCCATGAATCAAGCTCCTCGTCGCATGATTCCTGGTTGGCCAGGGCTGGAACGAGACCTTTGGTTGCGTCTTAAATTAATTGCGGATGCTGGCTTGGTTGGATTGCCGAATGCTGGTAAGTCAACTTTTTTGGCGGCATGTTCAAAGGCTAAGCCGAAAATTGCAGACTACCCCTTCACTACTCTTCACCCTAACCTTGGTGTCGTTAAGGCCGGTGATTTTGACTATGTTATTGCCGATATCCCAGGTTTAATTGAAGGCGCGCATGAGGGGCATGGATTAGGCGATCGTTTCTTAGGTCACGTTGAGCGCACATCGGTCATTTTACACCTTGTTGACGCAACGCAAGATGACCCAGCGGGTGCATATAAAACCATTCGTCACGAGCTGGAGCAATATGGTGAATTGCTTGGTGATAAACAAGAAATTATAGCTCTTACGAAAATGGATGCTATTGGTAAAGAGTTAGCAGAAGAACAAGCACGTATTTTTGAAGAAGAAATCGGACAAAAACCAATGATTATTTCTGCGGTGGCTCAGCAAAACATGGACGCGGTTTTATATAAACTAGCGGAAGTTATTAAAGAAGATAAGTATGGTGAAGCTCCAGAAACAGCTGAAGACCTAGATGCTAAGTATGGGTTGAGCCAAGAAGACCACAGAGAGATTGATGACGACCTTGATTAACGATGCCATTAAAAATGCAGGTCGCATTGTAATTAAAATCGGTTCTGCTTTACTGACTAATGAAAAATCGGGGTTAGTAAGACAAAATTGGTTAAATAGTCTCGCTACTGACGTTGAAGAACTCCTAAAACAAAATAAAGAAATTGTCATTGTGTCTTCCGGCGCGATTGCCTTGGGGCGTAAGTCATTAGGTATTGATTATACAGACAGTCCCTCCTCTATCCCGTTAGAGTTAAAACAAGCTTCTGCTGCTCTTGGGCAGGTTCAGCTCTCTAAGGCCTATGAGGCGGCGTTTACAGCTCATAGTCGTATGACTGCGTTAGTGTTGTTAAGCCCAAAAGATACTGAGGAGCGTAAGGCGCATTTAAACGCTCGCGCAACATTACTTACATTGATGAAAAACAAATCGATTGCGATTATTAATGAAAACGACACCGTGTCGACGGCAGAAATTCGTTTTGGTGATAACGATCGATTGGCAGCTCGTGTAGCACAAATGATTGGCGCTGACTTGCTTATCCAGCTTTCGACTACTGATGGTCTTTATGATAGTGACCCAACGCAGAATAAAGACGCCAAACATATTCCTGTTATTAATGATTTAACGCAAGATTATTTGGATATGGCTGGCGATGCCCCAAAAGGATTAAGCACCGGTGGCATGAAAAGTAAGCTAGAGGCAGCTAGGATATCAATGGCGGCAGGCGTGGATATGATTATCACCAGCGGTCAGGTAGAAAATCCTTTAAAAGCACTGCAAAATAACGGTACAGCCACTTTGTTTAAAGCATCAGAAAAGCCACTTTCTGCTCGTAAGAAATGGATATCAAGCTATTTGAAAACCTTGGGCGATGTTATCATTGATGAGGGTGCTATTACGGCATTGAAATCTGGGAAAAGCTTACTCCCTGCAGGAATCGTAAAGGTGCGGGGGAACTTTCAATATGGTGACCCTGTCAGCATAAACGACAGCGAAGGTAATAAACTCGCTATTGGCTTATGCTCTTATAGTGCTGATGAGGCTCGTAACATCTGTGGCTGTAAAAGCATTGCCATATCAGAAGTTCTTGGCTATTCACGCGGTGATGAGTTGGTTCACCGTGACAATTTGGTCTTGCATCAAGCTTAATCCATTGTCATCATAACCCTTAAATTAAACAGGGATTCTTTCTATGCGTACAGACACACCACAAACAATCTTTCTTAAAGATTACAAAGAGCCAGACTATAAAGTCATGGACGTTGATATGCGCTTCGAAATTTTCGATGACAAAACCATTGTTCATACTAAGGCGCAATATACGCAGAACAATGACACTGATGCGCCACTATTTTTAAATGGTGAGAAATTAAAGCTCGTATCTTGTAAGTTAGACGCGAAAGATATCCAGCCAAAAGTAGATGATAAGGGTATGACAATCCCCTGCCCTGGTAAGGATATTTTCACGCTAGAAATAGTGACAGAAATTTATCCTGCTAAAAACACTGCGCTAGAGGGGTTATATAAATCTAACGGAACGCACTGTACGCAATGTGAGGCTGAAGGATTTAGGAAGGTAACTTATTACCAAGATCGTCCAGATGTTATGGCGACTTTTAAAGTAACTGTTGAGGCTGATAAAGACAGTAGTCCTGTTTTACTATCCAATGGAAACCTTGTTGATGAGGGTGACTTGTCTGGTGGGCGTCATTATACGGTCTGGGAAGATCCGACGCCGAAGCCTTGTTACCTGTTCGCGCTTGTGGCTGGTGATTTGGTTCATATCAAAGACCAATTCACGACGATGTCTGGTCAGGATGTTGATTTATATATATATGTCCGTGAAGGTGATGAGGAGCAATGTGACCACGCGATGCAGTCCCTTATTAAGTCAATGAAATGGGATGAGGAAGTTTATGGCCGTGAATATCAATATGACCGCTTTAACATCGTTGCGGTTAGTGATTTCAATATGGGGGCAATGGAGAACACAGCTCTGAATATTTTTAACACTGCCCTTGTTTTAGCACACCAGGAAACGGCTACAGACCAAGACTATATTCGCGTCGAAAGCGTTATTGGACATGAGTACTTCCATAATTGGACTGGTAACCGTGTAACTTGTCGTGACTGGTTTCAGCTGTCTTTAAAAGAAGGTTTAACCGTTTTCCGTGATCAAGAGTTTTCCAGTGATTTAAATTCAAGAGCAGTTCAGAGAATTGATGATGTGGGTCATTTGCGCCGTTCACAATTCCCCGAAGATGCCTCTCCACTAGCGCACCCAGTGCGCCCAGATAATTATATTGAAATCAATAATTTCTACACCATGACTATCTATGAAAAAGGTGCGGAAGTTATTCGCATGTTCCATACGTTGTTAGGTCCTGATAATTACCGCCGTGCGACAGATTTATATTTCGACCGCCATGACGGTCAGGCGGTTACCTGTGATGACTGGTTTAATTGTATGCAGGAATGTACGGACACAGATTTAACGCAGTTCAAGCTTTGGTACTCACAAGCAGGAACGCCTGAGGTTAGCGCAACAGGTAAATATGATGAGTCTAAGAAAACGTATACTTTGAAACTATCTCAAAACATCCCTGATACTGCTGGTCAAAAAGATAAGGCGCCAATGCATATCCCAGTTGCCTTTAGTTTGATTGGTGCAGATGGTGATGAATTACCGCTTTCTAACAAGAAAGAATCGACACAAGTTTTAGATCTAACCAAGAAATCACAGTCTTTTAAATTTGAAAATATTGAACAAGAGCCAGTGCCTTCAATACTGCGTAATTTCTCTGCCCCTGTTAAATTACAGACAGACTTAACGGATGAACAACTACGTTTCTTAATGATTAATGACGGTGACGGATTTAATAAATGGGAGGCTGGTCAAAAGCTTTATTTGCGTGAGATTAATGCGCTAATCGATGGTGAAATCACTGAGCCTTCACACGGTTTGCTTGAAAGTATTGAGCATTTACTAAATCAAGCACTTGAAGAAGGTGCTGATAAGGCCCTCCTTGCCCGCGCTTTAACAATGCCTGATATCTCTATTATCGGGCAGAGCCGTGATGTGGTTGACCCAGATGCAATTGCTGATGCGCGTAAGCTTATGAGCAAGGTTATTGCTACAAAATATATGAGTTCTTTAGAAAAAATATATCAAGCGAACTTGGAATGTGAAGTGTTTAGCGTCACTCCAGAAGCGATGGCGCAACGCGCTTTAAAGGCAACTGTTTTACTATACATCAAGTCCGGTGATGAAGCACATGGCGTGCATTTAGCCAAAAACTTATATGATAATGCACGCAATATGACTGACCGTGTAACAGCTTTATCTGTATTGAGTGATACCAAGTCCGATGAGGCACGAGAAGCTTTTGCAGATTATTATGAGCGTTTCAAAGATTATCAGTTGGTAATTGATAAATGGTTTTCACTACAATCTGCGACACATTACGATGGAATTATCGATGACCTAAAAGCGCTGTCTCAGCATGCTGATTTCGACATGACCAATCCTAACCGCGTACGCTCATTATATGCGGCGTTTGCAATGAATAACCCTGTGGCATTTCATGCGAAAGACGGAAGTGGTTATGAGTTTTTGAAGGCGGCGATTATTGAGCTTAACACGTTAAACCCACAAATAGCAGCGCGTATGGTCACTCCTATGCGTGAATGGAAGCGTTATACACCTGACAGACAAAAAATGATTAAAGCGGCATTGCAAGAAATTTTAGATCAGCCGAACCTATCAGCAAACGTGTTTGAGCTAGTTAGTAAAAGCCTAGCTGGGTAAGTTACTTATAAGTATCAAAATGCATAAGCATAGTGCCATCAGGTGCCATTAAACCTGCTTTGGGACTGTACCCCAAACAACCATCTGATATGGCTTGGAAAGAAGCTCTTAACGCTAACTCTTGATAAGTTTGGGCGGCATCACCAAGACCATTAGGTAGCTTTGCTGTAGAAAAAGCATAAGTTTCTGTTATGCCTTCATCTTCAATAACAGGAAAGTCGCTGTCTGCTTCATCGCCCTCGCCTTCATCCCACTCAACTTCTATCTCTATGTTCGCCATAAGGTTCCCTTGCTATTATTTAATTAACCCAATGACATAGCTTCTGGGTTTCTTAGTGAAACAGCCCTGTCACGTTCTGGTGTTGATAAAAGCGCGGCTGCCTGTGCGTAAAAAACACCGTTAGAGTGTAAGAAACCACTGAAGGTTGTTCTATTTCCGTTAAGCTTTTCTGTAACTGTATTAGAGGCTTCTTCCATGGCTTCGATAGCCTGTCTATCGCTTCCAGCGACAGCTAAAAGTTGAAAAGTATTCAAAACAGTTGCCTCTTCACCGTTTGGACCAGCATATCTTTGAGCACGTTCATCATTTTTGATAGCACCTTCAAATTGAGGGGGTCGTAAAAAGTTCGAGTAAAATATTACGTCTTCAAAATTAACGCCGTCACGCGCTGAAACACCTATGCCTTCTGTGTCGTACGCCCATTCTTCTGAAACGTTATCTCCAAACTTTGGGGCTTCTTGTATTAAGGGCGGTATTGGGGAGCAATACCTTTCTCTAACATCTTTAAATTCGGCGACGGTATCGCTGTTGGGTGCCATAAAGTTTCTTCTGTCGGTTTGGTACGCGTCAACAGGTTGGGCGCTTAATGTCTCTGATAATTCAGCCAAGCTAGACCATGCTTCACTTAAATCAGCATTTTCTTGTAATTCGGCTTCATAGATTGCTTTTTGCTCTCGCCTTAATTCCCCTAAATATTCAAATGCTTTTACTAATTCCTTAGTCCCCATTATAGTGATACTCCCTGTTTAACTTTATGCTTTTGCATTTTTTTATTACGCTAGATTACTCACTTATGAAACATACTGTCAATGACATAACTAAATTTGATACACAATTCCCTGCCCCTTTATGTGGCATCGATGAAGTTGGGCGCGGTCCATTGGCGGGTCCTGTCACATCCGCTTGTGTGATGATTAAGTCTGAATTTCTAGATGATGCGTGTTGGGGCATGGTGACAGACAGTAAGAAATTAACGGCTAAAAAGCGTGAAGCTCTATATCAGGATATTATCGATAAAACATATTGGGGATTAGCAGATGTTAGTGTTGAAGAGATCGATAACCTCAATATTCATCATGCTACCCTTCTCGCTATGAAGCGTGCGTATGAAGCTATGATTAAAAACAGTCCCAGCCCATCTATAGCGTTGATTGATGGTAAGTTTTCACCTGATATAGACTGTGCAACACAAACGGTTATTAAAGGTGATAGCTTATCAGTTGCAATTGGTGCCGCGTCTATCCTCGCTAAAGTCGCGCGTGACAGGCTAATGGCTAAATTACACGCAGAACACCCTCATTATGCATGGGATAGAAATGCTGGTTATGGCACAAAGGCACATAAGGAAGGGCTTGAAACACATGGTTTAACGCCCCATCATCGCCTATCCTACGCCCCTTGCGCCGCCTTGAGTAAAGTGAAGAAAGAGTCTTAAAGAATCATTATAAGCTTCTGACTCTACACAAAAAAATATATTTTATTGTTGACGTCGATTCGCAAATGATTCATGATTCCTTCTTGTTCAAGGAGATAGACACATGTCAGCAAAAATGAAAACTAACACAATTATTAAAGGCGACTCTATCAAGGCGCTAGAGAAAATGGATGCAGGTTCTGTAGACATGGTATTTGCTGATCCTCCGTATAACTTACAACTCGGTGGGGATTTACATCGCCCTAATAACACTAAAGTTGATGCATGCGATGACCACTGGGATCAATTCGACAGCTACAAAGCTTATGATGATTTCTCACGTAAATGGTTATCTGCGGCGCGTGAATCACTTAAAGAAGATGGCTCTATTTGGGTTATTGGCTCGTATCACAACATTTTCCGTCTTGGGGCGATTATGCAGGACTTAGGGTTTTGGATTTTGAATGATGTTATCTGGCGCAAAAGTAATCCGATGCCAAACTTCCGCGGTAAACGCTTTACCAATGCACATGAAACATTAATTTGGGCGGCAAAGTCCGAGAAATCAAAATATACGTTCAATTACGATTCAATGAAGGCGCTTAACGAAGACCTTCAAATGCGTTCTGATTGG
>JAMASZ010000225.1 GCA_023301585.1 Alphaproteobacteria bacterium
GCAGGCGCGGATACCATTATGGGTGGTAATGACGATGATACGATTTACGGCGGTCTTGATGATGATCTTATCCAAGGTGGCTTAGGTCACGATATTATTCTTGGCGAAGACGGTGATGACCGCATCTATGGTCAAAATGGTGATGATAATATCCAAGGTGGTGCAGGTGCTGACCTGATTGTAGCAAGTTACGGTGCAGATATCGTAAGCGGTGGCGACGGAAATGATAATATTAACGGTGGTGGTAACACCGATATCCTTAATGGTGATGCTGGTGATGATTTAATCAATGCTGGTGATGGTGATGACACGGTAAATGGTGGTGATGGTAATGACACCATAGATGGTGGTCGCGAGAACGATGTTTTATATGGCGATGCCGGTGATGACATCATCGGCGGCGGTGATGGCGATGACACAATATATGGTGGCGCTAATAACGATATTCTTTACGGAGATACAAACTCAACTAGTCCGAATATTATACAAGATGGTAGCTTCGAAGCTGCCCCTCTAACAAGTCGTTGGGCGCATTATGCGACTGTTGGTGCATGGCGCGCTAGTTTTGATAGAATTGAGGTTTGGTATGACGGTTTCCAAGGTATTGCAGCTCCAGATGGTGAAAACTATTTAGAGCTAGATTACAATACTGGTGTCGACGGTATTATTCAGGATGTAATTACAGAAGTAGGCGCAGAATATGAAGTGTCATTCATGATGGCTATTCGTCCAGGAACGCCGGCGTTTACAAATGAATTTGAAGTTTGGTTTGATGGCAACCTTATTGATACAATTCGTCCGATTGATACAACATGGCGCGAATATTCTGTTAGTGTCGTTGGAACAGGTATTTCATCAGAATTAGAAATTAGAGAGTCTGGAACATCAAATAACGGCTTAGGCGGAATGTTGGATAATGTAATTATGCGTAAGGCTGGCATTGGTGATGATGTTCTATATGGCGGAGATGGTGATGATAGTATTTTAGGTAACGGCGGTAACGACACGCTTTATGGCGGCGATGGGTTAGATATATTATATGGTGGAACAGGTGCTGACACTTTTGTGTTCGAAAATGCTTATGCTTTTAATGATCGTGATGAAATTCAAGACTTTAGATCTTCCTTAGGTGATAAGTTAGATTTAAGTGATATCTTAACAAGCTTCAACGCAGCAACAGATGACATTGATGACTTCCTTCAATTCACAACGAGCGGTGTTAATGTTGAAATTTCAGTAGACGTAAATGGTACTGCTGGTGGTTCTAACTTCGTAACTATTGGTCAACTTAACTATATCGCAGCACCGATTGTTCAAGAGCTCTATGATGCGGGCAGTATAATCGTTTAAACTTAAACCGTCGTTTCAGACTCTATTTGAATATTATTCCTATAGTTAATTAAACTTGAAATAATACCTTGTAAGGTATTAGCGCTTTAAGCGCTTTTTTGAGCTTTTTTCTTTTCTTTGCGCTCATCGCGGCGAGATTGAATGGTGAATTTTCGGTAGTCTTCTAGGTCGCCTTCAAAGTCTTTACAGGCACCGTCTTTTATAAGCCATAAGCGGTCGGCTACACGTTCCACCATGTTAGGGTCGTGGCTAACGATAACAATTGCACCTTCATAAGCGTTAAGGGCTTGCACGAGAGCTTCACGCGCATCAATGTCCAAATGGTTTGTTGGTTCATCTAATAATAAAAGGTGAGGAGCATCGAAGCTCATAAAGGCGAATAAAAGCCGCGCTTTTTCTCCCCCACTAAGGGCGCCAATTTTATTGTCTGATAAGTCACGTGAAAATCCAAAAGCACCCAGTTTTGCGCGTACTAAATGTTCTGCCGCTGAACCGTTCTTTTTCTGGAATAGGGCGAACATCTCATGATAGGGCGTAGAGTTAACATCAAGTTCTTCAGTTTGATGTTGAGAGAAATATCCGATTTTGAGTTTATTAGATCTTGCTACGTCGCCATTCATAACACCAAGGCGGTCAGCAATTAATTTCATTAAAGTTGATTTACCTTCACCATTTGCCCCCAGAAGTGCAATGCGGTCATCATTGTCAATGTTACGATGGATGTTCTTTAATATTGGTTGGTCTTCAGCATACCCAACATCGGCGTGATTAATTGAAATCATTGGCGATGCGATTTGTTGAGGATTTGGAAATACGAATTGTGTGGCGCGGTCTGCGATAACGGCGTCGACGATATCCATTTTTTCTAAAGCTTTCATACGGCTTTGTGCCTGGCGGGCTTTACTTGCTTGCGCTTTAAAGCGATCAACGAAGGCTTGCATATGCTCTCGTGCGGCCATTTGTTTTTCATGCATTTTTTGTTGTAACCCAGCAGCTAACGCGCGCTCGCGTTCAAACGTGTCATAGTTCCCGCTAGATAAAGTAAGTTGCATTTTATCAACGTGTATAACGTGGTCGATACATTTGTTTAATAACTCACGGTCGTGGGAAATAATCATCAATGTGTGACGGTAATCTAATAGATACGTTTCTAACCACATAATAGCTTCTAAATCTAAGTGGTTTGTTGGTTCATCTAATAATAAGATTTCAGGTTCAACAAAAAGCGCGGCTGCCAATGCGACACGCATTCTCCAACCACCAGAAAAAGAAGAGAAGGGTTCTTGTAATTGTTCTTCTTGAAAACCAAGACCAGTTAAAAGCATTGATGCTTTTGCTGGCGCACTATAAGCGCCAATGTCATCTAAGCGTTGATAGATTTCCGCAATTTCATTGCCATCAGTCTCGGTTTCTGCGCGGTGCCACAGATCGGCCATTTCTTCATTGGCGGCTAAAACAACATCCAATAGGGCGTCATCAGTTTCAGGCATGTCTTGGCGAACCATACCCATTTTTTGACCAGAGCTGATGCTTATTACGCCACTATCAGCGACTAAATCACCTGAAATTAATTTGAATAAAGTCGATTTTCCTGCGCCGTTATGCCCAATAACGCCCACACGCCAGCCGTCCATGATACAGACATTGCCGTTGTCAATAATCGTACGTGGTCCAATTTGATAGCTTAGGTCGGTTATATTTAGCATACTTACTCACTCTATGTTTGAGTGCTTATGACATATAAATGGAATAAAAGGGGAATTTTTTTAATAATATCTTAAATATCAATAAAACAGGGATTTTCTTAGCACTAATGCACGGGTTGCTATAGCATACTTATTCTATCCTAAATCATACCTAAGGAGATTAAGAATATGGCTAAATCACAAGATGCGAAGAAGAAGACTAAAAAAGAACCTACGCGTACCCCAGCCGAGAAGAAGGCATTAAAACAAGAAAAGAAGAAGGCCAAAGGGAAATAATGACTGATATTAAAGATCAAGAATGGGCAGCATGTCAAAATCCAAAAGTTGGAGATGTTCTTAAGTGGAATGAACCTTTATGGGCAGCGCCAAACAAACCACGTGGCAAGCGTGACAAAATAGGGGAGCAGGAAATAATTGCTCAATTAATGGATGTAAAAGATACGCTAGAATTTAGAGTTAATAATGTTAGAAAAATATCTTCTGGTAATGCGGAAATAAAAGTTAAGAAGCATGAATTTATTAAACGTAAAAAAACCTCTATTGAAAAAGGTAATTGTCAAAAACTTTTAACAAAGTAATTTTTTATTAATTTTAGAACGAGATATGAATATGAAACTTATAGCCCTTAACCTGCCACGTGATTTTAGCGAAGATGAACTTGCAAAACTATTTAAAAATCACGGCAATATAAAATCTTGTACTTTGGTTCTTAATGAAGAAAAGGGTACATCAAAAGGTTTCGGCTTTGTCGAAATGGCTTTAGAACATGAGGGATTAGAAGCTATAGAGCAACTTCATGGTAGCGTCATTAATAAAAATAAAATCCGTGTAAAACAAGCTTAGTGCAAAAGTGAATTCTTTAAGATGCGTTTAATGTTTGGTTTAGAGTTTTTATCCCTCGGTCTTTTGCATTTAACGACCTTAGATGTGAAGCCTTCATTAGAGAAAATTGAGTGCACCCCCAAAAAACTGCTATATATAGATGTGGTTTCGGCGCAAGACGATGTGCGCTATGATTTTTCGAAGAAAACAGCAGAGCTTAACCGTATTGGAAAAGGTGCTTATTCACCTTATGGCGAAGGGCATTCCAACATTGAATTTAGAGGCTTAACGGAGGGCAAGCAGTCCCTAAGCCATAATATAAAATTTTATTTTGAAGAGTATAAAGACGAAGGATTGGCATGCTTACAGATTGAAAAAGTTAAAGTTACAATTAATTATAAGCCAACCGTTTATGTCAGTACAAAGTTTGAAAAAGGTACGCCCATATTCAACAAAATTCTAGAACATGAAAAAGAACACGTTAAAATTACGCAACGAGTGCTTAATAAGTACTCGAGCATTATAGAGGACCGACTTAAAAGAGAATTACAGCTTGGTGGAGGTAGTGTAGGTCCTTTTTCTATTGGTGATATGGCGCGGGAGCAACAAGAACTTGAGCGTAGAGTAAGGCAGGTTGTAGTCAAGGTCGGTCGTGAGATACATAAAGAATCGCAAATACAGCACAATCTATTCGATGATGCAGAACTTGATGATGTGATTGAGTACAATCAAGGTATAGCTCGAAAATTAGAGAAAATTTTAAGAATTAATGATTAAGTAAGTATTGCGTATTTGAGAGAAGCTATACGATTAAGTTTCCATTTGTTTATAAAGATAGCTTATCTGTAAGCCTTGTTACGTTGCTAATCTGTATTATTTGAACAAAATTGTCTGTGCCGCCATTCTGGTTTTTATGGAATCCGAAAAAGAGCGGAAGTTATAATTCTCTCGATCAAATTAAGCGGAATATGGTGATACAGAGGAAATAAAGTTATAATTTAATGCATAGGTGTTCCATTGATTAGCTAATAGTTTTTTAGGGTTTTTAGTCTTAATTGTGTTATAATTGATGTGTTAATTTTAGAGTCTAAGTGTTTAAATAGAATGGATCTTTTTGTCATATAATTTTTTTCAGATAGCCAACCGAAATGAAGAATCAGGTTTCACGCTTGTTGAGGTGGCCATTATCATGATTATTTCAGGGCTGATATTAACGGCTTTGATTAATTCCTATTTAAGGTGGAATGATATTTTGAAAAGTTCAAAAACAAAGGAACATATTGCTGTCGTTTCCGATGCTATGTCAGCCTATGCCTCGCGTAACTTTCGTATCCCTTGTCCCGCTGACCCGTCTGATACTGGTGTTGAACCATTTGGTACTGAAATTGGTAGTGGTGTAAATGGAGCCGCTATTGGTGCTTGCGGTGGTGCCATAGCCCAAGCGGAAGGGATTATTCCTTTTGCTAGCCTGGGCTTAGATGCGTCCTTTGCCCGAGATGGCTGGGGGAATTATATGACTTATCAAGTCAGCCCAGCGTTCACGCGTGACCCAGAAGATCTTGCCGGGGTGATTAATGTGCACGCTAAATGCCGCACCACAGATTGGATTGAGGGTGTCTTTTTCGTTGGTGGGCAGCTTAATGGTGGTAGAAACGTTGAGGCGAGAAAAGCGAGATTTTGTTGTATGCAGCCTTTAGGGTCTGAGGCAAATATTCTTTCGACTTCCGCAGCTGATGCAAGCCCTAATCAGCCCGCTTTGATTTTTAGGGGTGACGGTCTTGGTTTTTATAATAATAATGTTGACGCAGTGGCGGACCCTAATGTTGCGGCAGAGCCGATTAACGGTGGGGTGCCACCCAGAAAGTATTATAATAACACGTTACATGGAGGCACCTTAATCATGTCTGGGCATACGGACTTACCAGCATATGTTTTAATTAGCCATGGTAGTAATGGGGCAGGTGCCTTTATCGGTAATAATACTTTAAATAGAAATGCTAATGATGGCGGTGTTTCTGAAACAATCAATGCAACTGCCAATAATCAAACAGTGTATGATCTAGAGCATGATAGCAGTAACGATAATACGTATTATGATGATATCGTTTCTTGGCAAACACAAAGTAATTTAATGGCGCGTTTAAGGCGAGATAGCTGTGCGGTGCCGTGACGAATAACATGAATAAAGAGATCGAAAAGCAAAAAGGTTTTACACTTGTTGAAATGGCTATTGGTATGGTCATTATAGGGTTGCTTGTGTCTTTTGCAGCTGTAGCGTTTTCTAGTATTTTAAACCGTAATGCGGAAAAGAAAACTTTCGAAAATATGGAAGTGATTGCTGATGCAATTTCGATTTATGCCCAAAAGCATATGCGCGTTCCTTGTCCCGCAGACCCAACAGGAGTTGCGGGCGCTACGGCAAATGGTGAGCCTTTTGGGGCGGAAATTAGAAGTGGGGGCGCAGGGAGTGTATCTGGGCTGTGTAACACGATAGCTGATGCTGAAGGTATTATTCCTTTCGCTACATTGGGCATACCGCAAAATCTTGTTAAAGATAAATTTGGAAATTACATTACTTACAGAGTTTCTGTAACTTCAGCCCTAAGACCTAGTGTTGCTGCTGGTTTTCCAATTAACAGTTGGTGTATGACGCGACCGTATTGGAATCAATGGTTTGATGATAATTACGATGGTGTTCTTGACGCTACTGATAATGATAATAATATTGATGCTGGCGAAGAGTTTTACGTGTCTCGTGTTAAAGCGGCTTTTTGTTGCGGAACTTGGGGTGCGGGAGCAACAGCGGGTGTTGCAGGTGATGTTGATATACAGGGCTCTTTTAATGCGTCGTTACCTAACTTGTCACGAGGCGTGGGCACGGGCGGAGATGTATTGGAGTATAGAACCGCAGTCAATGCGCCGCCAACCCGTGCAGAGCTAATCAACCCTGGTATAGCAGGCTTTGCAGATTCTACCGTTCCGCCACTATTTCCTGCTTATGTTTTAGTGAGCCATGGTCAAAATGGGGATGGCGCTTTTTCATCGGAAACAGGAATTCGTAACATCGCGGGAATAGCCAATCCTGAATTAGAAAATGTTAACAATGATGTCACGTTTTTTGCACCAGATAGGCTCGCCTCTACCGCACCAGGTGCCGGCTTTACATCTTTATTCCGCGTTAACATCGATGATATTGTGTTTTGGGCAACGCCGTCTCAGGTTATGGGACGAATAGGAGGTGTTTCATGCAGCGCACCATAAATAAAAGCCGTCACAGTACAGGTAAAAAGCAAGAGGGTTATATTCTGATTGAATTGGCTATTGTTTTTGTAGTTTTTGGTTTGTTGATGGCAACTTTCTTGCCCTTTTATGAACAATACAAACAGCGTAATGCAAAAATTGAAACAGAAAAAAGAATGGAAATTGTTGCTAAGGCATTTTCATCTTTTGCACAGATGCGTTGGCGACTTCCGTGTCCAGCCAACTCTGCTGTGGCTGTTGGAACTCCATTGGGAGTTGAACGCGCTGCGTGTAACGCAAATATTCCAGACGCGCATGGTATTATTCCCTATCGAACTTTAGGTTTGCCAGAACAATATGCTAAAGACGGCTATGGGAATTTTTTTACTTATGTTGTGTCAGCGGACTTTACGAATGATAACCGCCTAGGAATTGCTCTTGATAATGTTAACATACGTTTGGCGCATTTAGTGGGTGGTGATAATACGACTGGCAAATATGCTTTATTACCACGCGCACATTTTTGTGCACCACTGATGGATAGCGGTGGAGATATTACAGCGCAACAAGATGGCGCGAATTTGTATGCTGGTGTTGCTAGAGATACAACTAATGTTCCAAGAACAACGAATCCTAGTCCGAATTTAAATCGAGCGGATAATGTTACGGGCATTGCTGTGGCATTAATAAGCCATGGGGAAAATGGAAATGGTGCCTATCAGTCGAATGGTCTTCAATCAGCAGCTAGTGCCGTAGGAACAGCTGAAGAACTAACTAGCAATAATACTAACCGTCTAGTTGTAACTGAATCGGATTACGCGAATACGGGTGCGAATGAGTATGATGACATTGTTAATTTTTATACTCAGGATGAAGTTTATGCTATTTCAGGGAGAGAATCTTGCGAACACCTATAAAAACACTGAAATAAGTTTAATTTGGCTATATTAAGCCATTTTTAACGGTTTTTTTGTATAATTGAAGTAATACATAGTAAAATAAATACTATAGTTTTTTATTAATTCAGGGGACGCAATATGTTTTATCATAAGGGCTTAAAGCCAGAATCAAATCATTCAGAAGAATCAGGGTTTATTCTCTTAACCGTGCCAGTCATATTGGCGCTGTTTGGCTTCTTTATTACGGCGATGCTCAACGATACAAAGCCCAACCAATTCTATTTTGAAACGGCGACACAAGACAAAATGCAAGATGTTCGCGTGGCATTGGCAGCATACGCTCACCGAAATTATCGTATCCCATGCCCAGGTGAACCAGATGCCGCGCCAGCAGCGAGAGGTTCAGAAGGGGGCTGTGCAACTACTAAAGGAATTTTACCTTTTAGAGAGCTAGGGCTTCCTGAAAGTGCCGCAAAAGACGAGTGGGGAAATTATATTACCTACAAAGTAAGCCCAGATTTTACTAGAAATTTTACAGTAGGGACAAAAGATACTCATTTTGATGAAGTTGGTAACGGCGGCGAACAAATGTTAGTTCCTAAAGGGGGTGACCATAATTCCTTGCATGAAATGTGTAGAACACCGAATTGGGTTTCTAATGAAACCAATTATGTTATGAGTGACGGTAATACCGCTACGATGACAGCTCAAAATATTAATCAAAACATTTATAAGGCGCGCTTTTGTTGCCCTTCTAACCTATCTGCCTCTTCTGGTGGTACTCAAACAGCAGAAGATAATCAAGATCGTGTAGGTGGAAAGACACTTGATTTAGGTGGTCTGAACGAAGTTATTATGAGTATTGAAGGTTTAGACTCAAATATAGCTTTATGGAACTCATATCATGACCAAGTTGTAGCAGACAGCGTAGCAGTAGCAGCGAGTAAACACTTTGAATATAATGACAATCTTCAACATGATGGAGAGCATGTTGGTAAGGCTATTGGTCCGAATAGAAGTCCAGCACATACGGGTAAATATTACAGAGAAGCTGCTGTTTTTGATATTAATGATTCTGAACTCGATATTAGAGATTTTACGATGGAGATGTCGGATTTGGATGTTAATAACCACCACGAGCCACTTCAAATCTCTATGGATGTGGTCACAAGCGATGGTACCTTAATTGATACAGTTGCCTTGGTATTACAATTACCTGCGCCAGCGAATGGTATTGGTGAGTTATCAATTAGTCTCGACAGAATGGAAGGGAATGCGGATCAAGATGGCTTATTCCATTCTGGATCTTTCGACCCTCGAGGTCATGGTGATCCAGCATCAGAAGCTGAAGATTTATTCAATGCTAGTAAAGCAAGCTTAATGAATAAGTTGAATACTGCAGGGCTAACACTTGATGACGTAGAAATTGGACGTCTAAAAATGAACTCGACTCATGCGTCTATGGGGTTTCACTCTATTAAATACGGTTCGGCAGGAACGCCAGATAACACAGATTTAATCGTCCGTAAGGAAGATGGTGCAGAGAGACTAACGCCAAGGAATAATGCGGCGTCTTATGCGTCTGCATCTGTCGTTTACGATGCGCCAATTACTCAAGATTATGAAGCGGCTGCTTATGCCCTTATCAGTCATGGCTCTGACGGTGAAGGTTCTTATTTGGTAAATGGTACGAATAACAAAATCGATAATATTCCTGACGCTCAAGAAAATCCATCAGAACGATTAAACCATTCTGATGCGCCAGTTGATCTTCGTGAAGTTCTCGATGTTCGCAAAATTTCTTCTGATGTTCAGAATGAAAAATTTGATGATGTCATTTTGTGGGATTCGCAAATAACGCTTTATAATTCTCTGCGTAATGGAACCTGTGAATCCTCGCAGGCTTTATAGGTATTTGCAAATACTATAGCTCAAACTAAAATCTAAAAGCCCCATTTCAAGGGGCTTTTTTTGCTAGCACTTACATAATGCTAGGCAATGTTTGTTAATTAGGAGTGGACGCGAGCTATAGTATTAAAAGGTACTAAAGAAGAATAGATGTTAAAATGACCCTAACTATTAACACACAAAAAAACACGAGCTACTGAAGCAACCCGTGTTTTCTGAATTATATAAAGACAGCTTAAATTAAGCAGCTTCTTTTAAGTTACAAGCTGATTGCTTGCCTTTTTCTTCTTGTACGTCAAATTCAATTTTTTGACCGTCGTTCAAACCATTCAGGTCTGAAGCTTCAACTGCACTGATGTGAACAAACACATCTCCGCCGCCATTTTCAGGCTCGATGAAACCAAAACCCTTTGTTGGGTTAAACCACTTTACTGTACCTTTTGCCATTGTAATTTCTCCTTATGGAAGTATCGGTATATTTTCAACTACAACCTTGTAGCTGAATTCTTCTGTTTGATAATGAATTGTATTGTTTATCTCAGTTAAACCGAATAATTCCGAAAAGAGCTGGTATTTTATACGCAACAATCAAACTTATGGTGACTAAGCCTTAGTTTACAGGGTACGTCAACTAAATTAACAATATTAGATGCTAAATATCATCCATCGAGGTTGTTCTGGCGGCAGAAATTAACTCTTATCTACTAAGTTTCCTAAGGGAAAACTTTTTTGGTAGGTATTTGATGTTAGACTTATGTATTGTACTTCCTTTATGCTGTGCCAATGATGGCTCTCTCTATTCAAAATTCTTTGCCTAAATCTCCTAAAGATGTTTTGTCCTCTATTTTTGGGTATGACACGTTTCGTGGTGAGCAAGAACAAATTATCAATGATTTGATATCAGGTAATAGCTGTGGCGTTTTGATGCCAACAGGTAGCGGTAAATCGCTTTGTTATCAAATCCCGTCCATTTGTATGGAAGGCACAGGTGTTATTGTGTCGCCTTTAATTGCCCTCATGAATGATCAAGTTATAGCGTTACGTGAGGCGGGCGTTAAAGCTGCGGCCATTCATTCTGGACTTGAATATTCAGAGCTTCAGACGACGTTTGATGCTCTACGTAACGGTGAGCTAGATCTAGTTTATGTTGCGCCTGAGCGCCTTGTGAACGATTCATTCTTAGATATATTAGATGATATCAAAATATCACTTTTTGCGATTGATGAAGCACATTGTATTTCTCAATGGGGACATGATTTTCGACCTGAATATCGACAGGTATCGCTATTAAGAACACGCTATCCCAATACCCCATGTATTGCCGTCACTGCAACAGCCGACACGGCAACACGTAAAGATATTGTTGAGCGTCTGTCGTTGCCAAAACTATATGTGGCAGGGTTTGACCGCCCCAACATTACTTATTATGTAGCAATTAAAGATAATCCGCGTAGCCAGCTTTTAAAGTTTTTAAAAGCTCGTAACGATGGTGACAGTGGAATTGTTTATTGTCTGTCACGTAAAAAAGTCGAAGAAACGGCGAGCTGGTTAACTCAGCAGGGATATAATGCATTGCCGTATCATGCACGGCTAGATACAAAAGTTCGTGCCAATAATCAGCAGCGGTTTATTAAAGAAGAGGGTATGATTATTGTTGCGACAGTCGCCTTTGGTATGGGGATTGATAAACCCGATGTGCGCTTTGTTGCACATTTAGATTTACCAAAGAATATTGAAGCATATTACCAAGAAACTGGTCGCGCCGGGCGTGATGGATTGTCATCGGTTGCATGGATGGTTTATGGGCTTCAGGATTTGGCGTTACAGCGCCAAATGATTGAGGGATCAGATGCACCAGAAGAACAAAAAAGAATTCAACGTCAAAAGCTAACAGCATTTCTAGGGTACTGTGAAAGCGCAACCTGTCGAAGAAAAGTTCTATTAAATTACTTTGATGATGATGGTGAATCTTGTGGTAATTGTGATACCTGTTTACATCCTCCTGCGACATTTGACGGGTCGGTAGCGGCGCAAAAATTGCTGTCTTGTGTTTTACGGACGGGACAAATTTATGGCAGCGGTTATGTGATTGATGTCCTTCTTGGAAAAAACAATGAACGTATTGAACGTCAAGGGCATAAGTCTTTGAGCACCTTTGGTATAGGAACAGAACATTCTAGCAAAGAGTGGCAAAGCCTTATACGTCAGCTTGTTGCTCGTGGGTTTTTATATGTTGATATGGATTCACATGGTGCAATAAAAATTACAAAAGAGGGGGTAGGTTTTCTAAACGCTAAGCCATCGTTACAGATGCGCCTTGACCCTAAAACTATTGGCGGTGGTTCATCACAATCTAGCGCTAAAACTGATCCCGCACTTATGCTTGAAAACGGTTCTGATAAGGAATTATTTGTAAAACTAAAGGCATTAAGAATGAATATTTCAAAAGAAAATAATGTACCACCTTATGTAGTTTTTCATGACAAAACGTTGGTTGAAATGGTGATTCACAAACCACTGACTTTAAACGCTATGAATGATATTCCGGGTGTGGGTCAATCCAAACTTGATAAATATGGTCAAATATTCTTGGATATTCTTCAAGGCTGAGTTTTTAAATAGTTAGTCTCACTTTTTTTTACCTTTAAAAGTTTTCTTTTTCTTAGAGCCAAGTGGAGCGCCATCTTTTTTAGTGCGTGGACCTTTAGGCTTTTTTCTTTTTGGCTGGTCACTATTTGCCTTGTCCTTGGGCTTTCCCTCATTGGACCTTTTGTCCCCATAAGGTTTTTTATCGCCGTAAGGTTTCTTGTTGTTGTTGTCACGCTTTCTATTTGGTCTGTTGCTACGGTCGATACGTTCCTTGGGTGCTTCAGGGACATAATCAAGGCGTGTCGCAGTGATATTCTTTTCTAACGTACCGCCTTCACCAATAAGTTCAAAAAACTTATCAACGCATTCAGCAGCAAGCTCAACATGCGTTTCAGTGGGGTGAATACGAATGGAGCCAATTTGGCGGTTCGTCATATTACCTGAACTGCATAGCATCGGCATAATCCAACGTGGTTCTGCTCTTTCATCACGCCCAACAGATAATGAAATCCAAACGCTATTTTCAAAGCCCTCACGGTTACTTTTCTTGCTACCTTTTTCTTTAGGAACAAAGTCGAGAAGCTCTTCTGGCGGTGGGTTTTGTTTGCTGTTCATGCGTAGTAATGCCGCAGCAAGTTGCTCAGCACTATGTGTTTCTAAAAGATTGGCTACAGCTTCTTTTTCATTTTCTTTAATAGCCTCTACTAAGACGGGGTCAGCTAGGAAACGTTCGTGATCGCGCTTGGTTATGTCTTCGATTGAAGGGGGCTTAATCCACTCCGCATCAATTTTTGCGCTACCTAATAAACGTTCTGCACGTGAGCGTGCGTTATGAGGTACAACAAGGGTACTAACACCCTTTGACCCCGCACGACCTGTTCTACCACTACGGTGAAGCATAATATCTTTGTTTTTTGGTAAGTCTGCATGGATAACAAGAGCAAGTCCTGGTAAATCAATTCCACGCGCCGCAACATCGGTTGCAACACAAACACGGGCACGACCATCGCGCAACGCTTGAAGCGCATTACTACGTTCAGCTTGGCTTAACTCACCTGAGATTGCCACAACTGAAAACCCACGGTTATTCAAACGACTTTTCATTAAATTTACAGCAGAGCGCGTCCCGCAAAAGACAATTGCATTTTGAGCTTCGTGAAAACGTAATAGATT
>JAMASZ010000226.1 GCA_023301585.1 Alphaproteobacteria bacterium
TAGCCATTTGTTTTAACAACATCTGCCGCACGTGCGACTGTCTCTGCGAAGTTATTTACATCTGTAATGTGGAAAGTACGTACCCCGAACGACATCACTAAGCGGCGCGCGGTATCAATATTTTGTGTTAAACACAACACAGGCACATTAGGACGCTGACGTACTGCACGTAATGTCGTTGACCCAGAAGTTGTGTAACTAACAATTGCTGCCGCATCAATATCATCAGCAACATAAGTTGCCGCCACTGTAATTGCATCGGACGGGTCAGCTTTCGTATCAGGGTGATCATTATTCATGATACGGCGATAGTTTTTATCTGATTCAGTGCTTTCACAAATACGGTTCATAATTGATACCGCCTCCATTGGATAATCACCAACCGCTGTCTCGCCCGATAACATCACTGCATCTGCACCATCATAAACAGCCGTTGCCACATCTGATGCTTCCGCGCGTGTTGGGCGTGGGTTATCAATCATTGATTCTAACATCTGCGTCGCCACAATAACCGGCTTACCAGCGTGGCGTACCTTACGCACAATACGTTTTTGTTCTGCAGGAACTTTTTCTGGTGGAATTTCTACCCCCAAATCACCACGCGCCAGCATAATACCGTCCACGACTTCAATGATTTCATCAATACATTCTAATGCTGAGGGCTTCTCAATCTTCGCGAGCAATGCCGCGCGCCCATTAATAATTTGTTTTGCTTCAATAACATCTTCAGGGCGCTGTACGAAACTCTGCGCAATCCAATCAACACCCATTTCAAGCGCTGCTTCTAAATCAACACGGTCTTTGTCTGTTAACGCAGGAATAGGCAAGACAATCCCTGGGATATTAAAGCCTTTGTGATTCGATAGTTTAGAGCCTGCCATTATCGTCACGTCCAAGCCGCTTTCGTCCTTGGCATCAATACGCACGCGCACCTTACCGTCATCTAATAAAATCTCAGAACCGACATCCATCACCTCAATCACTTCTGGGTGTGGTAACATCACACGCTTTTCATTCCCTAAAGCCTCATCAAGGTCAAAACGGAACTTCATTCCTTCTTTGATATCAATAAACCCATTTTCGAAATCACCGATTCGAAGTTTTGGACCTTGCATATCAGCTAACAGAGCAATCGGGCGCTTAAATTCTTTTTCCAATGCGCGCGCTGTTTCAACATTTTGACGGTGTGCGCCATGCACGCCGTGGGAAAAGTTCAAACGAAACACATCAACACCCGCTTCAAACAACGAACGCATCATTTCTGGCGAGCCTGAAGCTGGTCCAATCGTAGCAACAATTTTAGTTTGTCTGTAACGGCGAATCATATGGTTTTCCTATATCTTTAATGGCGTATTTATTTAAATTTCATAGCCAATCTATATAAAAAAACCGAATCTGTAACCTGTAATTTGGTTTTCATTCCCATATACGAATGAATTTCATGGTATTCTGAAAACGAATTAAATATGAAAAATAAAAAACTTGGAAAACTTTTGTAATTTTATTTCGTTTTAAATATTTTTTATGTCGGGGATAAGAGTCAAAAAATTCTTATGCAGTTAAAAACCCTCACTTTTTTGCAGTTAGTTCGCCTGCTGCCAACTATAATTAGGGTGTGAAGAACTATTTTTTTATATGGACACACCCACGATATGTAGTATGGTTATGAAGATTACAACGCTAGGGGTTGTGGTTTCACCCACAATCTATTCACAGCAGTTTTACACATAATGTTAATAATTTCTTACACAAATGGGGAGTAAGGGTCATGTTTGACTACGCACAAATTGAAGGCGGCAATAGAATACAAATCGATCGTAGCCGCGACGAAAACCTAACAAAATTCGGTATTGAGACGCTATATGACCGTTATTTGCTTCCTGAAGAAGGTCCACAAGACCTATTCGCACGTGTTGCAATGTATTACGGCGATGACTCAAAACACGCTCAACGCCTATATGACTACATGTCGAAGCTATGGTTCATGCCATCGACGCCTGTTTTATCAAATGGTGGTACTTCTCGTGGTCTTCCTATTTCTTGTTTCTTAAATGAAACAAAAGACAGCCTTGAAGACATTGTGTCTTTATGGAATGAAAACGTATGGCTAGCATCACTTGGTGGTGGAATTGGCTCTTACTGGGGTAACGTACGCTCCATTGGTGAGAAAGTTGGTCGCAACGGTAAGACTTCAGGGATTGTTCCTTTCATCCGCGTGATGGATTCTATGACTTTGGCTATTTCTCAAGGGTCGCTACGTCGTGGCTCTGCTGCGATTTACCTGCCTATCTGGCACCCAGAAATTGAAGAATTTATTGAAATTCGTCGCCCAACGGGCGGTGATCCAAACCGTAAAGCGCTTAACCTGCACCAAGGTGTTCTTGTTAATAACGCCTTTATGCAGGCTGTTGAAAACGATGAGCAGTGGGCGCTTCGTTCACCAAAAGATAACGCTGTTATCGATAAAGTTGGCGCACGTGACCTTTGGATTCGTCTACTTACAGCACGTATCGAAACGGGCGAGCCATACATTATCTACATTGACCATGTTAACGACCAAATTCCTGACCACCATAAAATGGCTGGCTTGAATGTTAAGATGTCTAACCTGTGTTCAGAAATTACATTGCCGACTGGTACAGACCATTTGGGTAACGATAGAACGGCGGTTTGTTGTCTATCCTCGCTTAATTTGGAAATGTTCGACCAGTGGCAAGATAACCCACAAATGATTGAAGACATCATGCGCTTCCTCGATAACGTCCTCTCCGACTTTATTGAAAAAGCACCTGATTCAATGCAACGTGCAAAATACGCTGCAATGCGTGAGCGTTCAGTTGGTCTTGGGGTTATGGGCTTCCACTCATTCCTACAATCAAAACAAATTCCAATGGAAAGCGTCATGGCGAAAGTTTGGAACCGTCGTATGTTCCAACAAATCAAACGTGGTGCTGATGATGCTTCTCGCGTGCTTGCAGAAGAACGTGGTGCATGTCCTGATGCGGCTGATTACGGTGTAATGGAGCGTTTCTCTAACAAAATGGCGATTGCCCCAACGGCATCTATCTCCATTATTTGTGGCGGTGCTTCTCCAGGGATTGAGCCAATTGCAGCCAATGCCTATACACACAAAACATTGTCAGGGTCTTTCCCAGTGAAGAACAAATATCTGACAGCGGTTCTAGACGAAAAAGGTGAAAACACCGAAGATGTTTGGTCATCAATCTTCACAAACGAAGGTTCTGTACAACACCTAGACTTCCTAAGCCAAGATCAAAAAGATGTCTTCAAAACAGCGTTCGAGATGGATCAACGTTGGTTAATTGAACATGCTGGCGACCGTACACCGTTCGTTTGTCAGGCACAGAGCTTGAACATCTTTGTTCCAGCGAACGTTCATAAGAAGACATTGCACAACTTGCACTTTGACGCATGGAAGAAGGGCGTTAAGTCGCTTTATTACTGTCGCTCAAAATCTATCCAACGTGCAGAAAGTAATGCGTCATGGTTAAGAACAAGAGAATCAGAAGGGCGAGAGCCTGAACTATCAGCCGAGCCAGAATACGATGAATGCTTAAGCTGTCAGTAAAAGAATTTTAGAAAGGAGTCCATTATGGCCAAATTTTTGAATATCCCCAATGAATCTAGAAGTAGGATTTTTAGATAACGATTAGAAGGGGAAAATATTAAGATAAGCATTAAGTGAGATTCCTGCGGATGCAGACCTCAGCCTTATGAGTCCTACCGATTAAGGTTACTTCTTTTTAAAGAAAAGAAGTAGGTTGTTAGAAATGTTTGTTAATCGTTGCTAGGAAATAAGCTGAGCCCTTTATAAGGCATACCTTCGCTTAGGTACCTAGATTTAATTCAGTTAACATTTTGTGTCTTTGAAAGAGCTCCTATTTAGGGGCTCTTTTTTTGCCTCCTTAATTATGCGGAATAAAAATAAGCTAAAACTACTTACGCGCCAAAGGCGTTGCATATTGATTTTCTAAATCCCATGGGAAATGTACCCATGTGTCTTGAGAGAAAGATGTAACAGAAGTATCAACCAATGATTCGCCAGAAGGCTTGGTAAAAATACAGGCGAAGTGTGCTTTGGGGTAAGTTTCGCGTGCTAACTTAAACGTAGCACCCGTATCAACCAAATCATCAATAACCAGCCAACCCTCACCATCATCAGTGACGCTTGTTGGTTCTTTTAAGATTTTAGTCTCGCTCTGTTCCTTCACGTCATAACTAGTGATACAGAATGTCTCAATTAGCAGGATTTCCAATTCACGCGCCACAATACAGGCTGGCACCATGCCACCGCGTGTAATCGCGATAATACCCTTCCACTTACCACCTTCCAGCGGTCCTTTATCAAGGAGTTTCCAAGCAAGCGCTTTACCGTTGCGATGAATTTCTTCCCATGAAACTGGAAAATCTTTTTTATAAGTCGATGAGTCTGCCATATTTTTTGTCCTTAAAATAAGTCTTTAAATGATAATATTTCTTACCACACGTTTCACAAACCCTAAACCAAAATCGGAACAGCGGATATATAGTTTTAGAAAAACCAGAAATCTGTAGTTCTTTGTCAAAACGCTTATCGCCAATAGCTGAGCCCATATCTAACTTTTGATACGCCGTCTTAGGGTGGATAGAAAACCAATTAATTCCCGTTTGCCAACCGCGCCCCATTAAAACATCAATTGGGTAGAAGGTTTTATCTAAATGCCTTAGCATTTTTTTAGCCCCCCCTTGAGTAATTACATAAGCATGAGCATCTCCTGGCGTTCCTGGGAAACGGGTCAGAGTTGTGTTTTTTCCTAACTTGCAAACATGGCGTTGCTTTGCTTTCATCACTTTATCACGCCCCATAAAACGAACCAAATCATAAGGCACCGGGCATTTTTCAATTAATGCCTTTAACGTTTCTAAAAAGTCATCGTATAGAATAATATCATCTTCAAAGATCAAAGCTTGTTCAATCTTATTATCAACGATGTGCTCATAAACACGCTTATGCGAACTCGTACAACCTAACTCAGCAGGCAGTAAATCACGCCCATAATACCTCAAACGTCTTTTACGATCATATTCTGGGTGATTCTTAACATCAAATCCCCGCCCATCTGTCGCATCAAAAAATTGAAATTCTAACCCTGTGTCTGATAGAATTTTCTCAATACGTGTTCGGCGACAGGTCTCGCCCGCCATACTGATTACGAATGTAGGAATTTTTATAGAATAATTCATGCTTTCTTTATAAAGAATTGGAATACTATGCGCAATATGGCATTGTGTCGCGACGTTAACCCAAATAGGTCATTATTGATGAAAACCAACCAGATACTACTAATCGCCCTGATGATGTTCGGTATAACCATGCCAGCGTCTTCACAGGCGCAAAGTGATGCACCAGTGCTAGTTGAGCTATTCTCATCACAAAACTGTCCTGCTTGCCCGCCCGCTGACCGTTATATGGGACAGCTGGTTAACCAAAGCAACGTTATCGCCCTTTCCTGCCACGTTGATTATTTCAATGGCTCTACGCCGCTTTCTCAGAAATTCTGCACCGACAGACAAATTGGCTACAAGGTTCAATCTGGACGTAAAAAATTATTCACCCCACAGATGATTATTAACGGTCACTTAAACGCCGTTGGTTACGATAAAGAAACCGTTAGCAAATCAATCGCCCAAGCGCGCAGTGAAAACATCGCAGAGATTCAAATAACCCCAAAATCAAATGGACAGTATCAATTTCAACTTCCTGAATTACTAAATGCGCGCGGTCCAATGAATTTGTGGCTGGCAGTTTACCGCCCACCCTATACGGAGCAACGCGCCCGCGTTGGTGAAATCACGTACTTCAATGTGATAAGCCAAATGAAGGGTTTAGGCTCATGGGTTGGCACAACAGCATCTTACACCGTGCCGCCTTTTAACCGCGACAATCAATCTGGCTTCGCCATATTCGCCCAAGACCCAAAGTCTGGCAGAATAATGACCGCAGGGCATTACAAGCTTTAGAATTTAATGCGCTTCTGCCCAGCTCTTACCAGAGCCAGCCTCTGCAATTAATGGCACATCGAGGTCGACGACATTTTCCATGACGCTTTTAACCAGCGTGGAAGTCGCCTCTAACTCCGCCTCAGGCACTTCGAATATCAATTCGTCATGTACCTGCAACAGCATTCTTGCTGACAACCCTGCATCTGCAAGCGCCTTGGGCATTTTAATCATCGCAAGCTTCATAATATCTGCCGCTGTCCCTTGAATAGGGGCATTAATCGCCGCACGTTCTGCGCCCATGCGCATCATTGGCATTTTGGCATTGATGTTTGGCGTATAACATTTACGTCCATAAAGCGTTTTCACATACTCGTATTTACGCGCTTCTTCTTTAGCATCTTCCATAAACTCTTCAATTTCACTGAAAGTTTCTAAATATTTTTTAATGAAATTATTAGCATCCTTCGGGTCACATTTTAATTGCTTCGCCAAACCCCAGCCAGAAATACCGTAGATAATCCCAAAATTAACCGCCTTCGCTTGACGACGTAACTCGCCTGTTACTTCATCCAATGGCACTCCAAAAACTTGCGACGCCGTTAACGCGTGAATATCAACATTATCTTTAAACGCTTGTTTCAATGCCTTCACATCTGCCATCTCCGCAACCAAACGAAGTTCCACTTGTGAGTAATCAACCGCTAATAAAACATTACCTTTATCAGCAATGAATGCTTCACGAATTTTACGCCCATCTTCGGTACGAATAGGAATATTTTGTAAGTTAGGGTCACTGGAAGATAGTCGTCCTGTTGACGTTCCAGCCATTGAAAAGGATGTGTGTACCCGTCCTGTTTCTGGATTAATTTGTTGTTGAAGCGCATCTGTATACGTTGATTTCAACTTTGACAAACTACGCCATTCCAAAATATTTGTGACAATCTCGTGCCCTTGTGCAGATAATTTCTCTAACAAACCAACATCAGTCGCCCACTGACCAGTTTTAGTTTTCTTACCGCCTTCTAAACCTAATTGATCAAATAAAATTTCACCAATTTGTTTCGGAGAACCAACATTAAATTCTGTACCCGCTTCTTTTTGAATAAGCCCTACAAGAACTTTTAATTTTTTCTCAAAATCTTGGCTCATTGTTTTTAAAATTACAGGGTCAACCTTAACGCCGTTTAATTCCATCTGACCAATCACAGGAATAAGCGGGCGTTCAACATCTTCATACATCGTTGCCATTTTTTCTGGCGCGATACGTGGTTTGAAATGGTGATGTAAACGTAATGTTATATCGGCATCTTCCGCCGCGTAATCCAAGGCTTTTTCTAACGACACACGGTCAAACAAAACTTGTTTTTTACCCTTACCCGCAACTTCCGAAAATTTAATAGGTGTATGCCCTAAAAACAGCTCTGACATTCCATCCATAGAGTTTGAATGGCTTGTTCCATCAAGCGTATAGGACAGTAACATCGTGTCATCACACGGGCTCATATCAATGCCGTGCTTCTTCAACATCTGCCAGTCATATTTAATATTTTGACCTACTTTTAAAACAGCAGGGTTTTCTAAAACTGGTTTCAACAAATCCATTACTTCTTGGAACGGAATTTGTATCAAATCATCAGTCGCCTCACCCAGTAAATCAACTTCTTCGGGTAAATGCCCGACAGGAATATAAGCAGCCTTACCAGCTTCACTACAAATTGAAATACCAACAAGTTTGGCAAGCGATGGCGTCAACGAAGTTGTTTCTGTATCAATCGCTAAAATATTTTTTTCTTCTGCATACACCAGCCACTCTTTCAAAATTTTAGCGTCATTGATAAGTGTATATTGATTATCTTTAATCTCTGTAAGCTCTGGTGTTTTTTGAATTGGCGCCTCAGCCTCTTCGTTACTTTCATCAGAATCATTCGCCGCGACATCAACCTCATCACCCAAGCGTGTGAGCAAAGATTTAAACCCTTGCTTACGCAAGAAATCTGGCAACGCCGGAAAGCTCTTATCGTGGCAACAAAACTCGTCTAGTGGCTCAGGGACATCAACGTCTAACGCAAGTGACACAAGCTTTTTAGAGATACGCGCCATTTCCGCATGTTCAATCAAAGCTTCGCGTCTTTTGGGTTGTTTAATCTCTTCGGCGCGTTCCAAAAGTGTTTCTAAATCACCGTATTCATTAATTAACTGCGCCGCAGTTTTAATACCAATGCCTGGCACACCTGGAATATTATCAACAGAGTCACCAGCCAGTGCCTGCACATCAATAACTTTTTCTGGTGGCACACCAAACTTTTCTATTACTTCATCACGTTTAATTAAAATATTTTTCATCGGATCAAACATTGTAACGTTGTCGTTTACCAACTGCATTAAATCTTTATCAGAAGAAATTATTTTAACCTTACGCCCCTGCTCTACAGCATGTTTAGAATAAGTTGCGATTAAATCATCAGCTTCATATCCTTCCAATTCAATCGCAGGTAATCCGAACGCCAAAGTTGCTTCACGCACCATTGGAAACTGTGGAATTAAATCTTCAGGTGTTTCGCCTCTATTGGCTTTATATTCTGGATAAATATCATAACGAAAGTTTTCGCGCGCTGCGTCAAAAATAACTGCGATAGCGGCGTGGCTATGCTCCTTCAAAAGCTTAATCATCATACTGGTGAACCCATAAACAGCACCGACTGGTTCCCCATCAGGGTTGGTCATCGCAGGACGATTACTATAAGCAAGCGCGTAATAAGCCCTAAAAATATAGCCTGAGCCATCAATAAGATAGATTTCTTCTTTTTCCGCAGTCATGAACTTCTGACGCCCCTAATTTAATATTAAATGATTGTATAATATTTTTAGAGCCCCAGCCCCTAAACTGCAATAGCTTTAACCTTATAGCCGCATTATATATACAGTTAGATACGGCTGTTCTTTAGGTTTTATTTTTTATATTAACGACTTATATTCAATCCCATCAGGTGAATACTAATTATGCTCTTAGTATTTTAGCATGATGCTCAATATGGTCTTTTATAAAGCTTTGAATGAAGTAATAGCTATGGTCATAGTTTGGGTGAATTTTTAGCGTTAAATCTTGTCCTGCTTGTATACAAGCCTGCTCAAACAATTGCGGTTTCAATTGCTCTTCTAAGAATTGGTCATCACCGCCCTGATCTATCAAAATAGAGGGACAAAATGTACGATTTTTAGAGTTTATCATCAATTCGCAGGCATCGTGTTCTAGCCACTCTTTTTGATTACCCCCTAAATACCCCGTGAATGCTTTTTGACCCCAAGGCACTTTAGACGGTGCCACAATTGGTGAGAAAGCAGAGATTGATTTGAATAACTCAGGATACTTCAGTCCCAATGTTAACGCTCCATGACCTCCCATAGAATGCCCACAAATTCCTTGATTGTTTTGTAAAACTGGAAAATCTGTGCAAACTAAATCATTCAACTCTTCGGTAATATAAGTCTCCATTTGGTAGTGCTCTACCCATGGCTCTTGTGTAGCATTAATATAAAACCCAGCCCCTTTACCAAAATCATAGCCAGCATCATCAGGGACATTATCCCCACGAGGCGATGTGTCAGGTGCAATAACTGCTAATCCATGCTCAGCGGCAAACGCATAAGCACCGCCCTTGGTTGTAAAGTTTTCATGATTACAAGTTAGTCCCGATAAAAACGTGATAAATGGAACCGGTGAGCGCTTGGCTTGTGGCGGTAAGAATACCGAAAACTGCATCGAACACTTGAGTGTTGCACTTTGATGCTCCCAAACACTTAATGTTCCATCGTGACAATGATGTGTCTCAATTAATTTCATCAATAAATCACCACACTACGGATAGATTTACCTTCATGCATTAAATCAAACGCGGTATTAATTTCTTCTAATGGCATTGTATGTGTAATTAAATCATCAATATTTATTTTGCCATCCATATACCAATCAACAATTTTTGGAACATCGCTGCGCCCACGTGCACCACCAAAGGCACTACCACGCCATACACGACCAGTTACAAGCTGGAATGGGCGTGTAGAGATTTCTTTACCGCCACCGGCAACGCCTATAATTACACTTTCGCCCCAACCTTTATGCGTGCATTCTAACGCTTGGCGCATGACATCAACATTTCCTATACATTCAAATGAATAATCAACGCCACCGCTTGTTAAATCACAAATTGTCTCTACTACATTAGGCGTCTCAGTTGGGTTAATAAAATCAGTCATACCAAATTGTTTAGCCAGC
>JAMASZ010000227.1 GCA_023301585.1 Alphaproteobacteria bacterium
AGGTGTGTTGTGAAGTCGTTTGTGTTCGTCTTCATGTTATCCATCAGACCATAAACGTCCTGAAGGGCCATTTGAATTTTATTACCAGCACGCTCGTAAGTTTCACGGTTATGACCGTTATTAATATATTTCTCGTAGAGGTCCTGACAGTGTTCTTCTGTTATTTTATCTTGTTTTAATAGAAGTTCATTTACTTCATTACGAAGTCTTGGGTTGGCATTCGCGTAGTAGACGTACCATACTTCAAAATTCTGAGGTACAGGAGGAATTTTATCGACGCGCATACGGTCAACTGCTTTTGAGGCAAAATTATCTGCAACATCTATTTCATGTTCGTAAAAATCAACACCGAGTGCCATGTTATGAATTTCCTAATGTCGTATAAGTGATTAAAATTTCCAAGTCAGTATTACACAATAGATATTACAGGACGAGATATTCTTTACAAGTTATTGTTATGTAATTTTACTAAATCCATTTGGTCGAAGGGTCAAATTTCTGCGCAGGCGCATTTTTCAACGTTTCTGGCACGTCATCGACAGAATCAACGGCTATAAATAGTTTTAAATCATCTTGGCGCATAAATCCGATATTCGCGATATGCTCTATGGCTTCTAACATCTTTGTCCAATAACCACCGATGTTCACAATAACGATTGGCTTGTCATGAAGTCCTAATTGTTTCCACGTTAGTAGTTCAAATAACTCGTCTAAGGTTCCTAAACCACCAGCTAACACCACAAAAGCATCGGAACGGTCAACCATCATTTGTTTGCGTACGTGCATAGTATCAACGACGTGCAATTCGGTTAAATCAGTGTGTTGTACTTCTCGCTCTTCGATGTGTTCTGGAATAATACCAATAACATTTGTTCCATTTTTAAGGGCTGAATCAGCGACTAAACCCATTAGACCGACGCGCCCACCACCATAGACAACGCCCCAATCTTCATCAGCAATAAGTTTTCCTAGTTTGGTTGCGGCTTCTTTGTAAACATCGTCTACGCTAGAGGAAGACCCACAATAAACACATACGTTTGTAATATCTTTCATATTATTCACTTTATCATTTCTTGTTTTCTGTTGCGTTTTTATCATCTGAAGGAAGAATATCAAGTTTAAATTCTTTACCGTTCCAAGATATTGTTTTGTCAGTACATTTAGGCGCCGATATTTTTAATGTTTTACTGCAAGTAGTTTCAGCTTCTTTTGCAGGTTCTTTACTTTCTTGTTCTATAAGTTTTATTGAAACATTATCATGGCATATGTTCCTATTGTCATCATTTGCTTCATTTACAGGGAAACTAAATTTGGTAAGTTTTGGGCGCCCGATAGGTGGGTTCTCTACAATTGCAAGGACGATCTCTTTGTTATATATGGCTCTTGTTGCTTCCTCACCTTTGTCATTTGTCTTTATTTTATTGGTTTTATTACCAATCATTACAAATTCTTCTTCGTCATCACAATTCAAATCCATGCTTTGACGGGTACCATAATCCCAGTAAGCGTCTTTAATATCTTTTGCGACGACATTCATCCAGCGAGGAAAAGATCCGAATTCGCGAAGACCTGAATCGTTATGAACTCCAGATAATGTCACTGTTAATAAATCCGCACGGTCATCTGTTACCCGCGCCATGCAAGATAATTCATTAACTTGTTTCATGGACAATACTTCCGAACGCTGTGTTTCCCACATGCATTCATTATCACGATATGTAAGCCAAGTTTTTTGGAGGTCTTTGAGCTCGTTCATTTGCTCAGAAGTCATATCTTTTTCTAATTTTTTATAAACTAAATTTAATCTTTTTTGTGCCGTTTCAAGGTGCTTTTTTAAACATTTAACGGTGCTCGCTGTACTGTCAGCTTGATCACAATAAGTGCCATGCCCTTGGGCGTGAGCATGATTTAAAGTTACAATAGAAAATAAGAAGCATATTGCCAAAAGGTAGCAGGTAAAACGCATGTGAAAATTCCAATAGGGCTGTAATAGTGTTTAGAATTGCCGAAGCAGTAACTAATCTAACAGAAATACATAAGATGTAAAAGGGGTAGAATTATGCCCTAACCGAGCTTCATTTCATAACTTTGCGTTGCTGCGTGGGTATGTACGGTTTCCGCTGCTGTAAGAGTGGTGTCCAGAACAGATCTAGGTCCTTCGTCATCATCTAAAACTTGTTGCTGATTAGGGTCTGGATTATTAGGATCTTGGCTATATACAGGGTCATTCATTGCAACTTGTGTGCTTAGCTGCGCGCTTAACTGCTGACCTATGCTTCGTGCGCCGTCTGAAACTGTACTAGTAATAGCACCAAAAATGTCGTCACTGGTGCAAACCATTTCAGGTTGCTGGGTCTGTAAGTCCGCATCCATTCTTACAACATCGCTAACCAGTTGTTGATTTACGATTGGACCAGTATTTTCAAATTCTTTTTCATTAGCAGCGGCTGTAGGCATTGGTGTGTTATCTACACCAGCTTGAAACGAATAATCCATTGCTGAAATTCTAGCGTTCATTTAAGCAAGATTCCCTGATTCTGAAGAGCTTGAGCCATTCTCCTTTGGTGCTGTAAATTTGGGACCATTGGCCATATCTAAACCTAGAGCAGGAGCCTTATACCCAGCGATTGGTGCAGCTTGATTTTCTAGTTTTTGATTAGCTAATGCCATCTCTTTATCATTTTTAGCATTTCCTAGTCCTATGTGATGCTCACGGGAGCGTGTCATGCCATGCTTGGCTTGCGCAACACTATTAGAAACACCTTCTGCTGCTTTTGCATCAGTGGTCATTCCTTCACTTTTTTTAGCAATAATGCTGTTTGCTGCTTTTGGGGCCGCCTTACCGGTACCTGCAACTTGAGCTAACTTACCATTAAGCATTTTATCAGTTGCTGAAAATTCAGGTGCAGTTCTGATTGAATTTCCTTTGGATGACGTATACATGCCTGCTTTATCGCTCTCCATAGTTTTCACCCCTTTACTTGCCGCGGGGTCAGAATTTAATGCGCCAACTGCTTGTACGGCCATGCCAGCCATTTGCAAGCCAGGTGCTAAGGCATTCTCTGCCATGTTTGCAACAAATTCTCCGCTGTCATCGGCACTTGCTCGCCTTGCGTTTTCAGAAGCAGCATGATTTTTCATACCTTCTTGCTTAGCGCTTGTTTCGGTTAGTGTCGCTTGATACAAGCCTGCTTGGTTTTCACGAATTTCTAATTCTGCAGTGGCGACTGTTTTTTCTGTCATGAATTTGTCTTCCTTAATTCCCTTAATTCCTACCCCTAGTTTATGGGGTTTATATTAAAATTCTCTTAATTTTTACGTAAAATAAATCCTTGTTATTGTTTAATAATACGTGATTTTAAACAGATAATACAAATTTGGTGAGGCTAGGGGTCAAATTTATTGTTCTAATAATATAAATTTTCATTTTTATTGTGTAAAATCAATTACTTGTGATATTTTTACGATAACTGATTGCTTCGGCGATGTGATTGTCATTAATTTTGTCGCTATTTCCATCTAAGTCAGCGATTGTGCGCGCCACTCTGATGAGCCTGAAATATGAACGAGCAGACAACCTCATATGTTCTGCGGCTTTATCCAGTAAGTTTTTGCCTTTTGTATCAAGAATCATTGATTTTTCTAACAGATCACCAGTTGCATGAGCGTTAATGCTAACTGGATTTATATCGTTATTTGTCAAGCTTTCGAATCGTGCCCGCTGAATTTCACGTGCTTGAGCAATGCGTTTAGCCACAACAGCTGATTTTTCACCATTTTCTTGGTTTAAATCAGCGACTGAAACCGCCGGAACCTCTATTTTAATATCGATTCTATCCAACAATGGACCGGATAGCTTCGCTTGATAATCCCCGCCACATCGTGGAGCCTTACTACATTCGGAATCGCCTGAGCCCAAATAACCGCATCGACATGGGTTCATGGCGGCAATTAACTGGAAACGCGCCGGATAGGTTACATGGTTATTTGCGCGCGCTACTAATGTTTGACCAGTCTCTAATGGTTGTCTTAAAGCCTCTAGTGTTGCGCGTGAAAATTCAGGAAGTTCGTCCAAGAATAAAATGCCATGATGGGCAAGGGATATTTCACCAGGCCTTACTTTGTGACCACCTGTCAAAAACATAATTATATGCAAAAATAAACGTTTTATACATAACTAAATGTTATAAAGGAGTAGCAATGTCCACTAATCATTTTAAACCTGTCAGAAAAATAGGCATGAGTTCGCGTGCAATCGTAGGGAAAACACCCGAAGGATGGCAATTTGAATCATCTTTAGAAAGAGATTTCATGGAGCTTATTCGCTTTGATTTAAAAATAGAAAGCTACATCCCCCAACCCCTTGTTATTGAATATCGCGATTCTGAAGATATAAAGCGCCGATATACGCCAGATGGCTATATAGAGTACAGAGACGATATTTCGCTCACTAAGGGCATGAAAAACGTTATTTGTGAGATTAAGTACCGTAAGGATTTTAAAGCATCATGGCGTACTCATTTAGCTAAATTTCGTGCAGCTAAGAAATTTTGTGAAGAAAATGATTATGAGTTCAAAGTCTACACAGAACGAGAAATAAGAACTCCATACTTAGACAATGTAAGATTTCTATACCCCTATAGAGAAAAGTTATTAGATGCCGCTATCGCTGAAAGAATGACTGAAAAGATCCATGACCTCAGAGAAACAGACCCAGAAGCTTTAATGACAACCTTGTTCCGCGATAAATGGAAACGGGCAGAGTTGCTACCTGTGCTTTGGTATTTAATTTCAACTTACAAAGTGGGCTGTGAATTATCAGAGCCATTAACAATGAAATCTAAAATTTGGACGATTGGATGGTAAGACATGATTCAAAATAAATATGTGATACCTGGGGATTGTGTTCTATGGAATAAAGAACCTCACATTGTGCTTGATTTGGCTGGACTTGATCGTGCTATTTTACGTTCTGTAGAGACAGGTAATACACAACAAGTGCCTACTGTTGAACTATTACCTCATAACAGCGATACAAGCGTTCGTGAAGACTTAGTCACTGTTTCTGATGCTGATTGGAAAGATGCATTAAACAAGTTTAAAATCATTCAACCATTACTAAGAGATGGCAAGCAAAAGCGTGGCTCTAAAGAACAGATTGAAGAAGCGGCTAAAAAAGCAAATGTAAACTATGTGACAGTATACAGATGGATAAAAAAATACGAAGAAACTGGCTTAGTATCATCTTTACTACGGCCACAGCGTAGCGATATAGGAAAATCAAGATTAGATCCTAAAGTTGAAACATTAATGTGCGAAGTAATCAATAACTTCTACCTCTCCAAACAAAGACCAAGCGTTTCAGAAACTTGCCTAGAGGTAGCTCGAATATTTTATGAGCACCAGCTTGAAGCGCCTCATCCAAATACAATACGCGCGCGTATCAATCAAATTTCTGACAAAATGAGAATGTCAAAGCGTATTAGTGCAAAAGCCGCACGCGAACGATTTACGCCATTAAGAGGTTCATTTCCTAGCGCAGACTTTCCTCTAGCAGTAGTACAGATAGATCATACACCCGTTGATCTCACTATAGTTGATGATGTTGATCGTCTTCCTATTGGACGCCCATATATGACTATCGCAATTGATGTGCATACAAGAATGATTACAGGATTCTGTATTACACTCGAAGCACCAAGCTCAATGTCTGTAGGTTTATGTATTGCGCATTCCGTTTTACCCAAAGAAGAACAGTTAGCAAAATTAGGCATTACTACGCCTTGGCCTATTTGGGGGAAAATGCAAAAAATTCATGTCGATAATGCACGTGAATTCCGTGGAACAATGTTAGAGAGAGCATGTGCAGAACATGGTATTACATTACAGCATCGACCAAAAGGCTTGCCTAACTATGGTGGCCATGTTGAACGTGCATTCTTAACATTCATGAAAAAAACTCATGGTATTGCTGGCACAACATTCTCTAATATTAAAGAAAAAGGAGAATATGACACAGATAAAAATGCCAGTATGACATTGTCAGAATTTGAAAAATGGTTCACAACCTTTGTTGTTGAAGTCTATCACCAACGCCCTCATTCAGGAATTAATGGAAAACTTCCTATTAAGTTATATGAAGAATCTATAATGGGTACTGATGAAAAAGCTGGAATAGGAACTCCGATGCGTGTAGTAAACGAGAGAAAATTTCGCTTAAGCGCAGGAAGTGAGGCTGAATGATGCGGATCGCGATAGGGGCGTGTTTTCATTAAACCACCACCTTCTAATGTTCCTGATAGCGAATGTATCATTGAAATTTCAAGAGCTTCACGGGGTGTTAAAGGTGGTAAAATACCCGGAAGACAACTTGCAAGCATTGATTTTCCTGACCCTGGCGGCCCTACCATCAACATATTGTGACCACCTGCTGCTGCAATTTCTAAGGCACGTTTGGCGGTTTCTTGTCCCTTCACGTTTTCTAAATCAGGGATTTTAACACGTACATCATCAGCTAGTTTTCCTTCTGGTCGTCCTAAAACTTGCGTGCCTTTTATGTGGTTAATCAATTGCAATAAATTTGAAGGTGCCAAGATTTGTAAATCATCACCCGCCCAGGCGGCTTCACCACCACAATCAGAAGGGCAAATTAAACTATTATCATTTGTCGCAGCATGAATGGCCGCGGGTAACACGCCCATAACGGAGCGGATACCAGCATCCAAAGACAATTCACCAAGGACAACAAAGTTTTCTAATTCATGTTTGGAGACAACTTCCATGGCAGCGAGTAGCCCTAGAGCGATGGGTAAATCATAATGACTCCCTTCTTTGTTAACATCTGCAGGTGCCAAATTAACCGTTAATCTTTTAGGGGGTAATGCGATACCTAAAGCATGAAGTGCTGCACGTACACGCTCTTTACTTTCTGCCACGGCTTTGTCTGGTAAACCAACAATTGTAAAGGCTGGAAGTCCGTTGGATATCTGCACCTGTACGTCTACAGGGCGCACATCAACTCCTTGAAAAGCAATCGTATTAATTGTGGCAACCATGCTCAATAACTTCCTGTTATTTTTTAATTATTACTATGCGTAGCATGAGAACAAAACATAAACAAGCCTTTAAGTTCTACATAGCAAAAAAGCTGGTCGGGGGAGACCAGCTTTTTAAGGGTAGTTCAAAGTAATCAATTTTACTGATTATAACTTTCAGCTTCTTCATGTTTAGGGCGGGAAGCTAAATACACTTCCTTCCACTCTTCTAAACTAATAAGATTGTCATCATTGTCATCAATCTTTTGGAACTCTGTATCGATGAATTCAGCGGCTGATAGACCATTTTGGTTTTTGTCGAATTTAATCAAACCAGATGCTTCATAAAAAGTGCTGTAATCGTAGGTAGATATGTCCGTCATGCCGTCACCATCGAAGTCATGGAATTTAAACACTTCTTTTTCTATGGGCATGATTGTCATCATGGACCTTGTGTTCCATTCACGATTATCAACTAGCTTATTATTGTCTAAATCAAAACTGGTAAACAGTCTTGTACCCACTTCAGCCATAGAGTACTCACCATCTTCGTTCGTATCGAATACCGTGAAGTCAATCTCGTTCACATTTGGTAAGTCTTTTGTCTCAGTATGAGTGTGTGCAATAACTTTCTCGGCTTGGGCTTGTGCGCCTACAGGCACTAAGACAGCCAATGATAAAGTTGCTAATAATAATTTTTTGTAATTTTTCATGTTTTAATCTCCTTATATATAAAGCAACTACGATCATTAGAGATATTAGTTCCCAATAAATTAACTTTTCTTTCATTTTTCGTTAACGGCTTCTTTAACCTTTTCTATTATTAATGGGGTTGTTCGTTGCTAATTTTAGCGCCGAACCAAGGGAAACAATAAGGGGCACGCCTGTTTAAGGGCTGTAAAAGTAAAAATGTTTGAGAATATTTCACAAAAGCAAGTTGAATTGCTTAACCAAGAATTAATCGTACCAATCGCGGTTTCTGATATCACTACTTATGATTTGGTCATAGAACCTGACATGCAGTATGGATTGCATATGGCGTTGAGTGAAATCGACCCAGATTCAGCGCTTTTGGCAATTGCACTTTGTATCCCATCTATTGCAGATAAAGCGATGGAAGATGCACCGATAGCGGCAATCTTAAAGAATGAAGCTAAAAATTTAATCAATGATTATGCGCCGACTTGGTTGTATCATCACCAAAATCCGCCTCTTTCGGAAGAAAATTACTTTAACATTATGAAGCACGTGCCAGAAGATTTAGAATCTTTAGCGGACTTATTAGATGTGTTATGCAGTGAAATTGATGATGAAGATTCTATTATTCATGTTTTAGCCAATTTGCTTTCAATTCAAGCGCGGGCACATATGGACATAGCAGAGTTTGTTTTGAGCGAATTGAAAAATAAGCAATCTGGTGACTTTAATGGTATTTCTATAGAAGAGGTCACGGCTATAGAAGCAACCTCTGAAAAGCCACAAAATCATGACAATATTATTTTGTTCCCAGGAACGAATGCTTAATATGAAAATTTTTTAGATAAAATTTTATCTA
>JAMASZ010000228.1 GCA_023301585.1 Alphaproteobacteria bacterium
TTTATTTTTTACTGTTTTTTTCACGATATTGCCCCGGAGCGACCCCCTCTATCTCTTTGAAAACTCTATTAAAAGTTGCTAAAGAGTTAAAACCAGCCTCCTCAGACAAAGAAGCCACGTCAATATCCGTTTGTACTAATAAATTCTTCGCATCTTCAATCCTTAGCTCATTTAAGAGCTGTGGAACCGTCTTTTCAAAGTGTGAATTGATGATTTTGGAGAGTTGCGATTCGGAAATATCCAGTTCCTTTGCCATTTTGGCTCTATTATAGCTGGCTTCTTGATACACGTGATCACGATGGAGTAGTGATTCAATATTCATTGCCACCGCAATCTCTTTATCAGTTAGTGCATTTTTATCATTTTTGGGCTTTATATAAACAGCGTATGGATAAATTCTAAATAAGCTTGTTGATGCTACATAAGCAAAGGCAATTCCTGTAACAATACGGATTGCATTTTGTTGTTCAATACTTATTACATCATAAATACCAAGGAATGTTGTAAAAAGGAGTAAGGAACTCATTGCAATGAGCGCCATCATTAACCAATAACGCTCACGACCATTTTTACGCTCTATAACACTACCTATAACACTGCGTTTCACCCATATGGTCAGTAAACTAATCGTTCCTATTATTAATCCGAGCACATCAAGCCATTCTGGTAAAGCGTTACAGTTTGATAAACGGCTACAATCACCAAAACTTCGAGCATATAAAGCCGCAAAATAGCAGGCGATTGGTACAAGCAGCAATAAATTAAAATAACGAAGCTGAGGAATTTCAGTAACCCTAGAGATTTGCACAATTAACAAAGTACTCATCGGCGCCAATGACACCCAAAGTAACCAGTGTAGTGCGTCATATAAAGGGATAAAATCTTCCCAATTAGATTGGGCGGCGCTTAATAGAAAAGCAAAAGAAAGAATAATAAAGAAAGTAGCGGGCAATAACCCTCGAGACACCCTACCTGAGCGTAGTAACATATAGACTAAAACGTATAAACACTGGGCTAACCCAAATAAGGCTAATAATTCAAATATTGAAAAGTTAAAATTTTCGATGTTATTTCTCCTTATTTAATCTCAAAACAGAATTCAGGTTTTACACTTATGGAGTCCTCTTTAAGTATTGTATTACAGATATAGTCCTTCATGTAAAAAATCTCATTAGGATGCATCGTATCTACATTGCTAATTAATATGTTTAACATGATTTTATATGCTAGGTCAGTATCCCCCTGTTCGTTTAGAATAAATACGGGCATTTGCTTCGCCCAAGTTCCCAAGTCGGGAGCTTTATTCGCCGATAGTTTATAAGCTAACTCTAATGCTCTATCGTTATCTTTTTGGATGTGCCTAGCTAAAAAAACAGCGTGACCAAGCCAGCGCCATTTTTGATTTGTCGGCCGTTGCCCTGCAACCTCAAGGTAATTAATAACATGATTTAACCTATCATTATCATTTATGGCACCAAAATAGCGTGCGGCTAGCATGGGAACTGTATTAGACTCAGGATCTAAGTAATGCTCTAGAAAAAACCAATCTTCTAATTTTGAGTAATCCATCGTAAGCAACGAAACATCGCGCCCACCAATACTACCTAAGTTTTGCAACATTAAGGCATAATAACGATATGCCAATTGTTTATCTCCTAATGTTAGCATAGCAGCTTTGTTATATTCAGGGACTGATGGCACATTTGTCCACGGCAATCGAATAGTTTTCGTAACACTCCATAAAAAGAAATTTGCAACAAAGAAAACTAGCAACACCAAGTAGGACGGTCTAACTACCTTTTTCATCAAAACTGCCTACGTGATAAATCAATATATGTAGCCACTAAAATTAAACCACAAAAAATAAAACACTGAATAATAATAGCCGATAGATTAATTGTATTTTCAAAGCCATAAATTAACCAAGACGATTGTCCTAACAAATCTAAACGAGGAACGAAAATTGAAACTCCCGACATAACCTTTTCTAGGAAAGAAAAAACTTCTCCCATATCTCTATTCTCAATGATGCCATGTATTTGACCAATTAACCGAGCAAGCACATAAAACCCCATAGTAATCAGTATGGCAGACACAGCGCTTGTTAAAACCATTGCAAAAAACATCGCCATTGTTGTCATCACAACACATTCAACCAAAATGCTGGACGCCCAAATTAATTGACTGACATCAATATTACCTAATGAAACAGCCATTATAGTAACAAGCACCAAAGCTGCAGCAAAAATAGAAAGAATAAAAAAGGCCGCAAAATGAGATATTAAGAATTGTAATCGTGAGATAGGTCGAGATAAAAGATATTCAACATCGCGGGAGTCAAAAGAACGCCTTAAATAAAAGACAACAAATAAAATTAAACTCAGAATAGTTGCTATACGTAAGCCCGAGGCGGCAAACACAATAGAAAACTGTTGTGTTTCATTTACAGCAGCCGACCCTAGAAAAAACGAAATACTGACCGCAACACATAAGAAAAGAATAAAAGATATAAAAAGCCTATCTCTAACCGCAGCTGTTAAAATGTATCTAACTAAAAGTAAGGACATAAGAAAAGCTCTCAATCAAAGTATCTAAATAAATTACCTCTAAAACTTAAGGGGGCGTCGGTCTTGAGAAAACGTTCTGTATAAGTCCTTGTCCGTATTATGTACAGTATTGCCACCACCAACGATTGTAGCTTTAAGGAACACAACAAGCTCAGTCTTCTTGATTTTATCTTCTTGATTTCTAAAGGCTGCGCCGAATAGAGGCATCTCACTTAAAACAGGAACTCCATTTTGTACAGATTCAACTCGATCTTGAATTAATCCGCCCAAAACCACTGCCTGACCGCTGTTTACGTTAATAATAGAGTCAAACTCTTGAACGTTAACAACTGGAATAGGCGATTCAACAGTAATACCATCTGGGTCAGCTGTACTTGCGCCAATCCCTACCAATTCTGGATTAGGGTCATTAACGAAACCATCAATATTTGTTACCGTTGGACGAACCGCCATAGAAATTGTTCTGTTATCAACATCAATTGCAGGCATCACATTAATAAGAACACCTTCTGGTACTGTTTTGGCGTCCGTATCAAAGGTTGTGACACTTCCTCCATCAGATATCGTTGTCTCAGCATCAATTTCAAAGTAAACAACATTCTTTGCAACATTTAAGGCAGCAGCTTGGTTATTTAACACCGTCAAACGAGGGCTGGCCAATGCGTGTACAGTACCAAAGCGTGATATAGCATCTATCGCAGCTGTAAACTCATCTGTAGCGACATTTGCGCTAAAAGACGAAGCTGGAGAAATAGCAGGGTTTAAAACCCATCTAATGGAGCCACTGTTAATACCAAAGCCCATCGCAGCTTTATCAAACAAATCAATTGCACCCCAGTTAATACCCGCTGAAAACTCATCAGACAGAGTAACTTCAAGCACTTTCGCCTCAATCAAGACTTGAGCTGAAACTGATTTTTTCAAATCAGTCATATATTCATCGACGCGTTTGTGTAAGCGCTCTGGTGCAAAGACAGAAACCAAACCAGCCTGCTTGTTAAGAGAAAATCTTGCAGCAAATGGATCATCTTCACTAGAGTTCTGGCTTTCATCTTCTTCTAAGGACTCTACACGTAATACTGTGTTGGGAGCTTGAACATTAACCGTAGGTCCACCTTCAGTAATATTACCATTCGCATCCATGACAACGGGGCTAACTGGCGCAGGGTTATTTTCAACGGCTGTAATACGAGGGTCTCTTTTAGTCAAAAGACTGTTAGCATCACGATTAGACTCTAAAATCTGCGTCAAGTTAGTTTCAAGCTCTGCCCAGAAATCAATGCTACTCTCATTAACCGCAGAGAAGTTAGAACCAGTATCCGACCCTTCACCTGAGACGATTGAAATGTCATTACTAATAGAACTAGTGTTATCGCGTTTCAGCGCAAGGTAACTTACTTTATATGTTTTGTGATATGGCGTATCAATTTCCACACGTAAAATATCATCTTCAAAGCTGTAACGAAGCCCCGCAATTTCAGAGATACGGTCAATAACCAAATCTAACGGACGGTTTCTAGCTGCAAAAATAATTGAGCCCCTGATACGTGGGTCGATTTCAACATCATAATTAGCTTGGTCAGCCACTTCATATAAAACATCACGTAACGGAATAGTTTGATTAACAGAAATAGATACCAAAGGCATC
>JAMASZ010000229.1 GCA_023301585.1 Alphaproteobacteria bacterium
TCGTTGGCCGCTCCTTTGCAAGGTATGGGTCTTGCGTTTAGTTCGTCTTTGTTTGGATTGTCTGGATCATTGTTGATTGGTTTCTTCCTGCATTTGGGTGGTACGCCACAAAACGAATTCATCGAAAACGTCAGTCGTTGGATTGATAACCGTGAAGTGAAATTTGACCCTAATGTTAAAAAAGGTTCTGGTGCAAAAGTTCCGCCGAGCGATGATGACCTTAAAGAATGGTTGTCTGGATTTATCCATATGTCGGTTAAGAGTAACCGTGTCATCACAAAATTCTCGCAAGATGTTATGAACTCCACAGCAGAAACTACAAAGGCATGGACAGAAGTGCGTGGTTTGTCTGAAGCGCAGAAATCTTTAAATATTTCTGCGAAAGCTATGGGTGAAAATATTGAGATGATAAAGAATCAGGGGCAGGCAGTTTCTACTGTGTTGCCGCAAGTCATTCAATCTATTCCGCAGATAACAAAGCAACTAGATACTATTGGTAGTGAGACAAATAATATGTCTGCCACTGTAAATAGCAATAACAAGGCGCTTTCACAATTCATTGAACACCAGAGAAAAAATTCTGACTTGGGCGAGTCTTCAAGCTTGGCATTAAAAGATTTGATGAGTAAATCTTATGATATTCAAAAACAAGGATTGGATATACAAATTAAAAATGCGCGTGAGCTGGGACAGAACCAAAGTGAATTATTAAAAGAGATTAAACAACTATTAGGGCGCTTACAAAAAGACCCACACATGGCGCAAACTGAGTCTTTGGTGAAGCAGTTGAATAATGTGTTAGGTGAGTTTAACAAAAAAACAAAGAGCTTATTTTCTAGCAAAGATAAATAAGCGTAAAGTTTAAGTTAGAGAGATAATAAATGTCAGATCAAGATGAAGATATGGGTGCAATGGCCTGGCCAGGCTTTGTTGATATTTTATCTTCGGTTATTATCATGTTTGTTTTTTTTGTTATGGTTGTGGCGAGTGCGCTGTATTTCCACATTATTATTTTCAAAAGTAAAATTTTAGCTGAAATCAGTGAGTCAACTTCTGCGAGCTCTACTGCTCAAGAATTGGCAAAGACTAACCGTAGTTTAATGAAAAAAGTTGAAGAATTGACTGAGAAGATGGAGATTCTTGAGCAAATTAACGAAGATAATGAGGTTATGCTTTTTAAACAAGATTCTGGTTTTGCAGAATCTCAAGATCAAGATTTATCTGAAAACCTTGAGAAACGCAGCATTACAATTTTCTATGGAGCGGATTCTATATCCATAACCAAGGAAAGTGAGATTAAGATTGGTGCGATGATTGATAAGTACACTAAGGAGTTCGGCGATAAAAACACAGCTGTGAGTATTTTATCAAATAAGAATCCGAATGCGGTCAATGATGTGATATCAAGAAGGCTAGCAGTTGCACGAATGTTGAATGCGAGAAACTTGTTTCTTGATACTGAAATTCCGCCTAATCAAGTTAAGGCGAAAATTACAGACCAAGATGCTCAGAAAGATTCATACAACTGGGTAACGATTCAATTTGATAAGAAGTAGAGTGTTTATATAAACAGATGATCAAAAGCCTACTATTAACAACTATTTTAGTAACGTCTTGTTTTATTAATGACGCACAGTCAAAGGAACAAGAGGCTGTTGATTTGTCATTAAGCACAATGGTCTTATTTGCTACTGACGAAAATCCTGATTTATTAATGGCGCGATCACGACAAGAACAAATGGAGTTTTTTGTTGGTGAAGGAGAGGCGGGTTATTACCCGCAAATTTCATTTAATGCGGAAGGCGGACGTGAATATATTGAAAGAGGAAATCCTCGTTCAAATAACTTAGGTAAAACATCTGTTACTCTTAATCAAAAACTATTTAATGGCTATGCGATTGAATCAGAAGTTAATCGTCGTAAAGAGCTAGTCACTACGGCTGGTCTTGATATTGATATTCAAAAAGAAAATCTTATCAAAGAAGTCATGGAATACTACCTTGATATTCTAAGCGCTCAAAATGAGTTAAAAGCAACCAGAGAGTTTGTTGTCGAAGTTGATAAAATAGTCAAAACTATTTCTGAGATGTTTGAAGCGGGTGCAGTCGGTAAAGCAATGCTTGATTACGCGCGCTCAAGACAGGCTTCTGCGTATGTAGACTTGAATCAAGCAGAGTCTTCGCTAAATGATGGTGTAAGTAGTTTAGAGTTTCTAACGGGTCCTTTACCGCCGTTTAAAGCAATAAGACCAGACCAGTTCCATCCTAATAATATAGATAAAAGCCTTTATGTTGCGCGTGCTAGTGTTGAAAATAGCTTTATGAAGAAAAACCAAGTTGAGATTGATGCGATGCAACATCAATTACGTGCGGAGCGCGGTGCTTATTACCCTAGCCTTGAATTTAACGTGAAGGCTGAGCAAACCCATGATGATGGCGGTGATGTTGGACGTGGAAGATCTTTAAAATCCACTGTTAATCTGACTTATGACATATTTGACGGTTATAATACTAAAAATAAAGTTGGACGTGTAAGTGGTCAAATAAAAGAATTAGAATATAGAGACGATAAGATTTTTAAGGAATTAAAGAAAGATATTGATCTGGCTTATAATCAGGTTACTTCAATACAAAACTCTATACGCTCTACAAATAAAGAAATTCGTGCGAATAAGGCTCTACAAAGCCTGAATAGAGAAAACTTCAAGCTTGGTAGCATTAATGTGATTGAGCTTATTGAGAGCGAAGAGCGCCTAAAAGCGGCTTATGAACGTAAATATCAATTAGAGCGTGAGCTTTATGAAACGACATATACTTTGTTATTAACGACGGCGATTATTAACGAGAGCTATTTCTGTGGTAGCTGTTCCATTAATGGGTCTGAATCTTAATTGTATCGAACGATTGACGGTCTTGTTAAACGTTTGCGATACAGATATAATATAAGAAGTTTTCTATTTTGCCATTAATTCTAATCGGCACTACGCGTATATAAAAAAGATAGGCCTATCTTAATGTTAAATATCAGATCTAAATTTTTGGTAGGAACTTTTCTCTCAAGTCTCACTATATTTGCGGCACCATCAATCACGATTGCTGAAGATTGTACGGGCGTTTTTCCAGCTGCTGATTGTACGTTAGATGAGGACACAAATTCTCCGCTAACAATTGATAATGGTATTACCCTTACTGTTGGCGGTTCAGTTTTAATTGGTCATGAAATCGACGGTGATGATTTGGCTGGCGATGGCATCATTACAACCTTTGGTGGTCCGAACAACATTACTCAAACAGCCAATATTGGGTCGAATGTCGCAATAGATTCACTTTCTATTGCTGATGATAATACATGGACAACCTCCGCGAGTATTATTACCGATAGTTCTGGATCAGACATTGATTTGGGCGCCGCAGATGGCGGTGAAACCTTAAATTTCAATGCTGGTGGTGAGTATTCAGGTGAGATTGATGGTAATGCGGGAGATACAGTTAACTTTGGTGCAGATGGTAACGGTGGTGATTTTGTAACAGGTGGTCGTATTCAAGGGGTTACCGTTATTGTCACGAGCGGTTCGTTGCAAGTAAATAACACTGTGGGTGGCGGTGTTGCAATTGGTGGGTTGAACATTGCTAGTGGGACGGCTGTTAGTACTCAGGCGAATATTACTTCTGGTGGTGCGCTAGATTTGGACGGCGAATTAACAATTGGTTCTGGGAATACAGTCCTGGCGGATACGTACGTCGCTGATGCAAATACTGGTACTGTTATCCTAGAGGTTAGTAGGGCGTTAGGGGTCACTGATAGTGGTCAATTAAGCATTTCTAATGGCGGTCCATTAGATTTAAGTAATGATATTTTTGAGGTGATTGTTTCTTCTTCTACGGAAGGATTAATCGACGAGACTATTGCGAACGCTGTTATTGGAAATACAGCGGCTACTATTGGTCCAGGACAGTTTAGAGATGATTCATTTTTCTATGATTTCGAATTAGTTGCGAATGGAAATAACTTAGATTTGGTTATTACAGTCAATACAATTGAAGACAGTGTTGATACGGCGAATAATTTAGCTGTCGCAAATACTATTTTGGGTAATTTAGCAGCAATTGACTCTGCGGCGCTCAAGTCGGTGCAATCAACGCTTGGTTCTGCTAGTTCTAAGGCGGAGTTTAATGAAGTCTTAGAATCAATTCAGCCGACTGTTGATGGTAGTTATGCCATGGCTAGTTTAAACGTAAAAGACGAAGTTAATCACGCTATTCATAGCCGTACGCGTACTCTTTACCAGCAAAGAGAATTCCCAAAGAAAACAAAGAAGATGTTCTCAGGGAGTAAGGATCTTCTCACTGGACGCGTAAAACGTAACGCCGTTGCTGAAGTAGAAAACGAACCTAAAGGTAGCGTGTGGGCACATACATTTGCGAAGTCAGCAACGCAGTCGCAAAAAGATGGCATTGATGGCTATGATTTAGGAACGACAGGAATTGTCATCGGTGCTGACTCTGGCAATATGCGTGACGATAGTATGTTTGGTTTAACATTTGTTGCGGCAAAATCTGAAGCAGATTCTAATAATGCCAATGCAACGACGACTGATGTTGAAACATATGGTGTATCCATGTTTGGTGCTTCTAAGGTTTCGGCGAAAACACTTATTAGCGGTTCTTTGAACTATGCCCATAATGATAATTTAAGCAGACGTACAAGAATTGGTAATATTGACGGTAATAATGCAACGGCTGACTTTTCGTCACAACATATTGCGTTTAATGGTAACCTATCTCAGAAATATAAGACCAGCGGTAACTGGACGATTACGCCATCTGCATCGATTGACTATGATTATTTATTCGCTAATTCTTACACAGAAGACAGCAATACTGATTTAGCAATGAATGTTGATTACCGCGCCTTAAATATGCTGGCTCTTGGGGCTGGTGTTGATGTTGATTACCTTTATAAATCACTGAACGGTATGCGTATTAACCCATCAGCGCATGCAAAGCTTAAATATGACGTGCTTAATCAAGGTATCAAAAGTACCTCTAGTTATTTAGCTGCGCCGAGTACACAGATTATTACAAACGGTTATGAGCCGCAGAGAGTTGTCTTAAATCTTGGTACAAATGTGGAAGCAGAAATCACTGATAAATGGCGTTTGGCGATGGGGTATGACTTTGAGTTACGTGAAGAGTATAATGCCCATACTGGTCACATAAACGCGCTACGTAAATTTTAGATTTACTTATGATACTTGATAAATTCCCTTCTATAGAAGATTTTTACAAAGACTATTGGGGTAAAAAGCCCTTCATAGTGCGCGGTGCTATTCCTTCTGAAAGTTTTGATGACTACATTGATGGTGATACCTTAGCTGGATTGGCATTAGAGGAAGATATCAAATCCCGTTTAGTAATCACGGCGCCAGAGGGCAATAAATGGACATGCGAACATGGACCGCTTGAGGAAAGTAGGTTTTCTGAAATTGGCGAAGAAAATTGGAGCCTGTTAGTTCAAAATGTTGAACAGTACCATTCGGATACAGCAAGCTTACTAGAGCATTTTAACTTCTCACCACGTTGGTTATTAGATGACATTATGGTGAGCTATTCAGCACAAGGCGGTAGCGTAGGACCACATACAGATAGTTACCATGTATTTTTAGTACAGGGTATTGGTAAACGTAACTGGAAAATTGGTAACGCACCAGTTAGCGCGGATGATTATGTCGAAGGGCAAGAATTCAAAACGATAAAAAGTGATTTTGAAGGAACAGAAATTGACGTAGTTGTTGGTGATATAATTTATATTCCACCCAATTTTGCACATGAAGGAAAAACTATAGAAGAGGCGATGACTTTCTCGGTTGGTTTCCTTGGTCCTAAATTTTCTGAATTGTTAATTGAGTATGGTGCTTATTTAGATACCCAAGAGAGCAATAATAATCGTTATAATGCGCGTGCTATCAACTCCTCTAGTGCGGGTATAAATATTGCATCTTCTGAAGTTTCAAATATTCAAAATGAATTAAGCAATCTTGTAGGTTCTGATAGTTTTTCTTTATGGCTTACAGAATATTTTTCAAAACCAACACATGATGTTGTTGATGAACTGGAAACGATAGAAGAAGTTTTATCTGAAAATGAGTTACTAGATATATTAAAAGAGGGTCAGATATTAAGTCGTGATAAGGCCGTAAAGTTAGTGACATCAAAAAATGACAAGGAGTCTGTAAACCTTTCTGTATATGGATTTACACTATTTTCTGGATCCGTCGATTTAGATGTTGTGAAACGGCTTTTGCAGCAAGATATTATAGCTTTTAAAGATATTCAAAACGTTGACAATCAAAACACATACATCGAAATAATAACAACATTATATAACCACGAAATTTTATTTTTTGAAGAATAGATAAGGAAACACTATGAATATTATTACTCTTACAAGCATATTGGTAACTTTTTGTGCATTGTTTTCTTATATCAATTACCGCTTTATTAAATTACCAACAACGATTGGTATTATGATTATTGCTTTGTTGGTTTCATCTGTGGTGATGTTATTGCCAGTGCTAAATATCGATATTCTGCCTCAAGTACGCAGCATGATGAGTGAAATAGATTTTTCTGAAACGCTTCTACATGGAATGTTGAGTTTCCTATTATTTGCGGGTGCGCTTCATGTTAATTGGAAGAATTTACGAGAACAAAAATATATCATTTCATTCATGGCATTGATTGGGACATTGCTTTCGACAGCTTTGGTTGGTTTTATTACGTTCAAATTATTCCCAATTCTTGGGTTTAAAATCGAATTTATTCACGCGCTGATATTTGGGGCGCTTATTTCCCCAACTGACCCCATTGCTGTCATGGCAATTCTTAAAAAGGTTGGTGTTCCAAAAACCTTAGAAACCAAGGTAGTAGGCGAGTCACTGTTTAATGACGGCATTGCGGTCGTGTTGTTTATTGCCTTATTAGGCGTTGCTGAACATGGTGAATTTGATGGATCGCATGTTGCGTTACTGTTCGTAGAAGAAGCCATTGGAGGCGCGGTTATTGGCGCGGTATTAGGATATATAGTTTTCTTAATGTTACGTAGTGTCGATAACTATCAAGTGGAGATATTCTTAACGCTTGCTTTAGTGATGGGCGGGTACGAGTTAGCGACCTTCTTACATACATCAGGACCGATAGCGATGGTTGTTGCTGGTTTAATTGTTGGAAATGCTGGACGTTCAAAAGCAATGTCTAGTAATACAAAAGAAAATCTCGATAATTTCTGGGAGTTAATTGATGAGTTTTTAAATGCGTTATTATTTCTGCTTTTAGGATTTAGTTTGCTTATCATTGAGTTTAACCAAAGCGCTTTGTATGCAGGATTGTTAATGATTCCAATTTTGCTATGTATTCGTTATCTCTCGGTTGTTCTACCCATATCAATTTTGAAGAATTTTAGAAAATTTAGTCCGGGTGTAATCAATATGCTGACATGGGGTGGTCTGCGTGGCGGTATCTCTGTCGCCCTTGTCTTATCATTACCAGTCAGTGAAGAACGCAACTTCTTGTTATTAGTCACGTATTGTATCGTGATGTTTTCTATTATTGTACAGGGGCTAACAATTGGAAAGTTAGCAAAAAGATATAGTTAAAAAACTTAAAAAACGGGAGTTAAAATCATGTCCGAACATATGACCGCAGAACCTGAAGTTTCATTTGAAAAATATTTATGGCTCAAAATATTAATCGGAATGGCATTGGGTATAGTTGTCGGGCTTGCTTTCTCACCGCAAGGACTAGATTTATTAGATAAAGACGGCGTTGCTTTATTAGCTTCATGGATAAAATTACCCGGAGTGCTTTTCTTAGGTCTTATTCAAATGGTTGTGATACCGCTTGTGCTGTGTTCGGTTATATTAGGGATTACACAAAGTGGTGAATTAGGGTTCATTAAGAAAATAGGCACTAGAATTGTTCTCTACTTTATTTGTACCACCGCTATCTCAATTTCTATTGGTTTGTTATTGGTACAAATTATTAATCCTGGAAGTTACATTGACGCGTCGTTAATTAATAATTTTCAAACAACTCAAATGAGCAGTGTGAGCGATACACAAGCAACGCTTGAATCTTTAACAATACCAGACAGAATTTCAAATTTAATTCCAACAAATATTTTTGGTGCGATGGTTGAGAAAAACCTTCTGCAAATCGTGATAGCTGCGATGTTAATCGGGGTAGCATTGGTAAGTATGCCTGCCAGCAGCGCAAAGCCCTTGAAAGACTTATGCGTTTCGGGTCAATCAGTCGCTATGACGGTTATTGGTTGGGCAATGAAGCTTGCACCTTATGCAGTTTTTGGATTGCTTGCTAATATCACTATGCGTCTTGGGTTCGATGCATTGGCTGGTATGGGTATGTATATGCTGACAGTTATATTGGGACTTCTCTCAATGGTTGGGGTGTATCTGACAATTGTCATGGTTGTTGGGTGTATGAATCCATTTAAGTTTTTAAAAGCTGTTCGTGAAACGCAACTATTAGCATTTTCAACATCGTCTTCTGCTGCGACGATGCCGTTTACATTATTTTGTGCAGAAGAAAAATTAGACGTACCTCCTAAGATTAGCCGTTTTACTATTCCATTAGGCGCCACGATTAATATGGATGGGACAGCTTTATATCAAGCCGTCGCTGCTGTGTTCTTGGTGCAAGTATTCGGTGCCTCATCAGGTATAGAGTTAAGCAATGGCGATTTAATCCTTCTTCTTATTACAACAGTTGGTGCTTCAATAGGAACGCCCGCTATGCCAGGTGTTGGAATTGTAGTTTTAGCAACAATATTGATGGGCATAGGATTAGACCCTGCAGCTGTTGGGTTTATATTGGGCGTGGATCGTATCCTTGATATGTGTCGTACAACCGTCAATGTAACGGGTGACTTAACAGCATCGATTGTGATGAAACGGTTGTTAGGAGTTAAAAAGTAATTTTATAGGGCCAATATCATCGTATCTTTTGCAGACTTAACTGTTTTTAAAACATCGACGGTATCTTCGATAGGACCGTAATAATCCGCCCCGAGCGCATCTGAAATAGCCTGATTAATATCATCAGCGCCTGAAATTTGTTCAGGAAGCGCTGCTTCGAATAGTTCATACTCATAGCCTTCTGCTTTGATTACATCGGGAATATTAGCTACGAAATCAGCTTTGCTTAGTATAGGCGCTTTTGTTTGCGATGTCGCAATGCCAAACATTCTTCCTAGTTTAGAGTCGGAGCGGTCAAGGCTCTCGAGGACATGAGAAGCTAGGCTAAAGGGCAGACTTAATGGCGGTCAGCTAGTCATTCGAACCCAAAGTACGTCGGATTTTAAAAATCAAAAATTAAATTAAAAAAAATTCCGACCTTCCACCAATTTACGCATTTGAGAAAGTCATAGGATTTTAGAGAAAAATGCCAATTCTCAATGAATCGTCGGAAACATTGGAGCTGTGAATCGCGGCTGTAGCGGGGCTTTACAGAGGAAATTCTCCTGAGAAGGAACAGCCGAAGACTGTATGGCGGACAGAGCGGGATTCGAACCCGCGTAGGGTTTGACCCCTAACACGCTTTCCAAGCGTGCGCCTTAAGCCACTCGGCCACCTGTCCTTCCTTCGAAGTCCTCGGACAATATCGAAAAACAAGGGTTCTGACAAGTAATAAGGGTTATATTTGGGGGGGGAAGTCACAAATTAACATTTTGATATTTGCTAAAAAAAAACAACCTGATAGTATGTGTGTTGAAATATTCTGATTTGGAGTAATTATTACAATGTCTGGTGGCGCAAAACTATTTATATTCATACTGTTTCTGCCGTTTTTCGCGGCGGTAGGTTATGATACTTATTTAGCCTATTTTTCAAGCGAAGAAAGAATGAATAAGGTAGAAAACCTTAATATTGATCCTGATGCTTTTAGAGTGACTGATTTAGGCTGGGTTTGGCTTAAAAATTCAACTGGATCATTTAATTGGGCTCGTGAAATGATGCCTATGGATACTTGGACACGCTATATAGACCCTCTTCTTCAAGCGCCAACTATGTTAGTTGCACTTATCCCTGGGGTTACAGGTATTCTATTTATGATGATTACATTTGTTTTGGGCATTGGTTCTTTCCGTCAATACAGCACAAAGAACAAGCAACAAGCTGAATATTCTGTTTATGAGAATGCTAAAACAAATAAGATGAAATTTTCAAAGAAGTAATTTTTACAAAAGTTTTTCAATTTCTGCATTAATAATTTGCAATTGTTCATCTGATGATAATCTGTGGTCAGCGTCTTCTATGAAGATTGTCTCGACATCGTTACTTTCAAGTTTTGATTTAATTATATTCGCAGTTTCCCAAGGAACGTCTGCATCCTTCTTGCCTTGTATTAAACGCACAGGTGCTGTGATTGCTATTTTGTCGTTCAAAAGCCATTGTGTGCGACCGTCATCAATTAGTTTTTGAGTGATAATATATGGTGCGTCATCGTAATCATTTGGAAGTTCAAAAAACCCTTTATGCGCTATGTCGTTTTTCTGTGTCTCGTTCATGCCTTCTTCAATCCATTTGGTAAAATCTGGTGCTGAAGCTAGACCAACGATTGAGTGTATGCGTTCTGGCTGTTTTAAGGCGGCTAACAATGAGATCCAGCCTCCCATAGAGGAACCAACTAACAGGATTTGACCGTTAATACAGTGGTCAATAATGTCTGTGGCATCTTGTGCCCAATCACTTATGCAAGCTTTGTCAAAGACGCCTTCAGACTGCCCATGACCTCTATAATCAAAGCGAATATAGGCTTGCCCACGTTTCTTGGCCAGTGCTTCAAGGTAAGTTGCCTTACTCCCTTGCATGTCTGAACGAAACCCTCCCAGAAATAGAATAGTCGGTAGCTTTTTGCCTTTTTCACTGGCTTCGGTTTTTACGTAAGCTAGAGTAGGAGCGCCCTCGCGTTTTAGAAAATTAACCATGCGTAATTTATCCTTTTTTCTTCGGCTTATTAGTTTAAGTATGCTAGTTATTGAAGCTAGATAATTGTTCAATTTTCACATATTTGAAATCATGACACAAACAAATAACCATCAGCAAGTGCCAAATATGGCGACACAAAAGACGCCCGTTGTGGTGCAGATTATCCCTGAGTTAGGACCAGGCGGTGCCGAACAAGGTTGTATAGATATTGCTGCAGAAATTGTACGCTCAGGCGCGCGTGCCATTGTTATTTCTCATGGTGGTGCACGCGTACATGAACTTACGCGCATTGGTGCGGAACATATTGATTTACCGGTACATAGTAAAAATCCGATCACGATGCTTAAGAACGTGAAGCGTATACGCAGCATTATTCGTAAAAATAACGTTGATATTGTCCATGTAAGAAGCCGTGCCCCTGCATGGTCTGCGTGGCGGGCCTGCCGTAAAACCGCCGCACGCTTCATGACAACCTGTCACGCCCCTTATAATATTAGCGGTAAAGCCAAGTTATTATATAACTCTGTTATGACGAAAGGGGAGCGCGTAATCGCTATCTCTAACCATGTTGGGAATTATATGGTTAACAATTATGAGATTGAGCCTAGCCGTATCAGACTCGTACACCGTGGTGTTGATTTAAGTAAATTCCACCCTTCTGTGGTAACACCAGCTCAGCTAATTAAACTCTC
>JAMASZ010000230.1 GCA_023301585.1 Alphaproteobacteria bacterium
GCGACGGGAGGGCTGAAAGGCTTGAAGGCTTCTGCCCCGTTTCTGTTCGCAAAATTTTTAAGTGATGACGTGACTGAACTTTTTCGCGTCTACACGAGCAAAACGAGCAAAACGGGTCCCCGTCATTTGAAGAACGCGCTTCAACTCACTCCTCACTCCCCACTCCTCCACAACACCATACCACACTATCTAGCAACAACTTTGAAGATGAGCCCCGAGCAAGGTTTCACGACTCCGGAAAAAAAGAGGAAGCAGCCGTCTTCCCCTCCCCCCGCTCCTCTCAAGAAGAGGGTCGTCTACATCGAGGTCGAGAGTGAGGACGAGATTGAGGACGAGATTGGGGCCGAGGCCGAGGCCGAGGCCGACACCGACACCGAGACCGAGACCGAGGCCAGGAACGCTGTTCTGCTCGTTTTCAAAACAGAAAAAGGAGAGACAGTCACATACTGTAGTGACCATCCCGCATTGTCCGGAGTGAGAGGGTACCACGGGGATTTTCTCTCCGTCTACGCCGGTGATCTGTTCGAGAGTGTGCTCCGCGTCGTCGGTGACGATGGATACTCGTCTGCCGATCGCGAGATGTGCTCCAAGGATGAAATCCGGGGGCTGATGAAAGCTTCCTTGATGAAGCTTTTTTCAGAGGAGATTCACGGTGGTGCCAAGCCAGATGACGGCCAAATGTTTCGGGGTACTATTGTTTTGTGAAGATTTACCAGAGGCAATTGCACAGGCACATGCACGGTAGGCAAAAAACCAAGATTATACCAATGGCAACAATCAGCATGTACGCAAGCGTTGCCAGCGCTCGCGCATCCGCGTGGTTCCTTACACAAGACACGAGATAGTCGTCGTGCAGAACGACTACGGACGCGCAGTCCGCATACCCTCTACTTTCCAGAACGTATCTCATTGTACGGGTGCGAGGCGCACACGGACTCGGGGTCAAATTGAATCTCGTTCTGAATGATCGCGATGGCAACATTCTCCGGCACGAAGTTCCAGCAGTCTTCGCCGATGCGGTAGCGCACGGCGGGTGTGACGCCGAAGGTAAAAATCTGAGACATGTACGACACAGTCCGCAAGTCGGCGTCGATGTGCACTTGGCACTCTCCGGACGTCGTGTTCCAAATTTGAGCACTGTCTCTTGACGAACACACAGCCATTTCCTCGTTCTCGTAAGCGTACTGAGCACAGACCTCGACAGGTCCGCACGGAGTCCCTGATGCCGATGCCATATTGAGGGGAAGCATGAGAGCGAGAAGAAGAAACATTTGATGAACGACTGGTGAAATTTGGTTGAACGTTCACCACAAATTCTAAATCAAAGTTAGTGGAAAATATTGACACATCTACCAAATCGCAATTTTATTGGAATATAATGTATTGACTTTGTATTTAGTGAAAGAGGATGAATCCGAAGCTCGTGTTGATCGTCGTTCTGGTTGTGGCGGGAGCGATCCTTCTCGCCAAGTCTAGATCATCAAGTGCTTCCACGGACACAGCCCGACCGAGGGAATTTGGAAGCAGGGAGGAGGCGTTCCTCACGGCGAAACTGATCATCGATGAGTTGGAAGTCGAGGCCGCAGAAGCACTTCCCTCTGACCTGAAGCCCAATATGGAGGCGCTGTCTCTGTCGGACGAAGAAGAGGCCGAGCTACTGACGATTCTCAACAGCGTGGTCAGCCAAGGCACAGTCGGCACGGGCTTTCTGGGTGCAACAAGACTTGGGGCCGCCGCGACCGTAGCATTAGGGACAAAGAAACCGGACATCGTCGAAAAGCGGTCGACCTTAACGCTTCTTAAAAAAGAACTCGACGAGTTGGCCCGCGAGCACAGAACGCTCGTCAAGACCGTTAAACAACTGAAGTCCTCCCTAAAAAAGAGGAATTCTTACACGAAAAAGGTTAAATGGCAGAAGCAATTGGTGACGGCAAATGCCCGCATGGCCACCATCAGGGGCCTGACGAAGCCACTCCAAAAACAGATTGCGGATGAGAACAAGAGGCTCGACGCGGAAAAGAAACAGAAGGTCGTGGTCGACAAGGCCACTAGAGACGCCCGGAAAAAGGAGGCGAAGGCCCTCCATCTGCAGAGAGAGAGCGAAGACAAATATGCAAAGGATAAAGCCAAGCTAAGCCACGAGGAGAGGGCGCGCGAGGCAATGGAACGGGATGCGAAGCGGGACGCGGATAAGGCGGCGAAAAGGGCGCTCGCGGAAAAGGAAAGGGCCGAACAGGCTGCCGCCGCCAACGCCTCTCGTGTCGAGTACGAGAAGGTAGTCGCGAAGAGAAAGGCAGCTGACCTCGCTGCCAGGAATGCGAGGCTGAAAAAGCAGAAGGAGGAAATGGAGGAGAAAGAGAGGATTGCACAAATAGCATTTGAGAAGTATGAGAAACGGGCCAAAAAAAATAAAGCCGCGGCAGCAGCCAAGCGGAAGGCCACGGAGGCCGAGATCGAGGCTTCCGAAAAGCTCGCCTTTAAAGAAGCCGCAAAGATTCAAGACCCGAAGAAACGCGAAAAAGTTCAGCGCGAGCTCGTAGCCGAGGCCAACGCCGGGAAGAAACAGAGGAACAACAGAGAGGTTGAGAGAGAGCGGGCCGAGAGGGAAAAGGACGAAAGAGGTCGTGAAAATCGCGAAAAGAACGCGATTAAAACTGAGGGAAGGAGAAGTGGTATTCGTCGCCAAGAACAAGCTATTGAAAGGAAGAAGGCCGAGAACGAGAGCGATGCGAAAAAACGCGCCGAGCGTTTCGCGGCAATGGAAGCGGACATGAAGCAGAAAGAAGACGTGCGAAGAATGAAGGACAAAGAGGCCCGTGACGCGAAAGAAAAGGAGGCCGCTGTTAAGAGGAAAAACGTCATTGAGGGTGCAAAGGCAAGGGACACTATGGAACAGAACAAGAAGGACACCGAGGCCAAGAAGAGAAAGGCAAACAAAAGTGCCGCCGACACCAGGAAGGCCGAAAACAACAAACGCCTACACGATGCCGGGGTCGCGGAGAAAGGCAGGGCGAGGGCAGAGAAAGACGCTAAGGCCAAGACGGGTATTTCGGCAAATATCAAGAGGATCACGGGAATCGATGGAGAGAAGTACTCGGCCAGAGATCTTTTTCACCTGGACCTTGCGGTCGTGGAGGAATTGCACCGATACTTTGTCTCACTGGGGTCGGCAGATCCTCGTCAAGCAAATCTCGTACGCGGAGTGGAAAAGGTACTGATGTACAAGAAGCTGGTGGCCCTCGGAAACGATATCGGCGTTGACTTCGAGAAGACAGATTTCGATCGGGCGGATTTCGAAAGCATGACCTACAGTCAATTGTCAAAGATAATAGCGTTCATCGACTCGACCAGCCCCGACGATAAAATTCGCAAGTATCTTCCGCACCTGAACGGCATCCGCAAACGCAAGACGAAAGGAGCCGCGGAGGCCACGATAGACACGGCCGCCGCATCAGACAAACTTGATATCCCGGCAAACATCGAAAGGATCACCGGTCTCGATAGGCACAATTTGAAGTCCGAAACCACGATGGCCTCCTTGGAACCGGAAGTGTTGGAGGAACTGCTCCAATACTTTGTCTCATTGGGTCCCATGGGGCAGGCGTATGTCGCCAATCTCAAAGACACCATTTTGTTGAAGAATTGGCTCGTCCTCGGAGAGGAGATTGGGTACGACCCTAAAAAAATGAAACAGCTCGACTTTGGAGGCCTGGACATCATTGGATTGTCAAAGGTAATCGCGTTTATTGAAACGCACGCGCCGGACCATCGCGTTTTGAGCGAGCATTTAGCACCACTGAAGAAATTGAAAGAGCACAAGACGGCAGCCGTCGCGGCAGAGATGGAAGCGGAAGAGGCGGCTCGCGCCAAAAAGCAAGCCGATGATCTACAAGCGATCGAAGACGCTCGCGTCGCCCAAGAATCCAAGGCACGCGAGAACGCCTCACGCGAGCTCGATGAGAAGACGACGCGGCTGGACGCGGAGCTCGCGGAGGTCGAGCAGGCCAAGGCCGCCGAGAAGGAAAGTCTGGCGCAGAAGCAGCAGCAAGAGTTGGAGGCGATTGAACGCGAGAAGGAAAAGGAGAAGGAGGTCGTGACCCAAGCGGTCGTCACCGAGCTCAGGCAAGATGAGCAGGACATCCGACAACAATTTGAACGCGAAATCGCGGACGCCCGCGACGATGCGAGTCTCCAGATCGCGGCGATCGATCAAAGAGTGGAGGATGGCAACTCTCTGAGAAAGGCCACGTTGAGGAAGCATCGAGCCACTCTCGAAGCGGAAATTGCAAAGACCCAGGACGCGACCACTGTGGCAGATCTGAAAAAGAAATTTGAGGCGGGGGAAAGAGCTGCCGCCAAAGCTTCAAAGAGGGCAATCGCCGCCGGTGAATCCGAAAAGAAAGACATTTTGTTCGCTCTCGGCCAGCGCGAGAAACAACTGTTGTCGGACGCCGAAAAGGCTCTTGTCAACCACAGGGCGCAGTCGGAGAAAAAGCTGGAGGAAGGCATTAAGACGGTCGAGTCTGACAAGCAAGAGTTGGTTGAACTGAAAGAGAACGTCCACGAGCTCGAGACAAAGGAGGTCGAACTCGAAGCTGACATAAAGGCGGGGGTGTTGGAAGACGAAAAGGTTGTTGTCGAAGAAGATCAGTTTGCCGTTAACACACAGACCAGTGTGATTGAAACAGTGCACCCGCGGTCTTCGAAGAAGGACAGGGTCGAGGTTTCGCGAAAGACAAACCATAACGGGTCGTCCTTTGTTAAAATGAGCGTCCCGAGTGATTTGTTCCCGGGTCAGTTCGACAAAGTGTCTTTCTTCTTGTCGAAGGAAAGCACCAAGGTCTTGGCGCAGTACCGCCAGATCTACAAGAAAATTGTAGCAGAAGGGTCGCTCGCAGGTGTATCGCCAGAAGAAAAAACTGTGCTGGCGTCTGCCGGCGGCGTATTCAAGCGCATCAGGGGGCAGTACGTCAAGCAGAGACGCGAGCGCGTCACGGCTCGCCTCGATAGATTGGTGATAAAAATGGCTAAACTTTAATTCAAGAATTTTGTAAATTTTGTAAATTTATTATATTGACCCTATACTAAAACAATGCCTCGGTGCGTGGCGCCAACGTGCCACAGAACTCTTCCCCGGAAGAGACCTGATGGGAGGACTCTCCCTCCAAGATGTACGAGACCTAATCCCTGGAATGCTTTCCGAGCAAGGCAAAGTGGACAGGGGTACTCAAAGGCCGAAGTATCGTACATGTACACCAGGTGGAAGAGCCGATGGTTGCGGGAAAACCCTGGCTTGAGTCGCGCCGAGACCAGAGACAGAATGAATGCGACTTTGTGCGAAGAAATCGCCGAAGCCAATCGTCTCGCGCGATCGCGCACACCGGCGGCCGACCTGGCGAGAACTCGGGACGAGAGGCGCAGGCGAGCACGCGAAAGGGTTCGTGCAAATAGACCCGGAAGGTTTTTTGCGAAAAAAGAGGCTCCCGTCGGCTGGTCTCTGGACTCTCATCTTGACGGCATGAGCTTTCCGTTCAAGTTTGGACATAATGGAAAACAGGTGTTAATAAACAAATCGGACATCGAAAGGCTCAAACCCCGGAATTGGTTCAAAGATGATATCGTGAACACGTACATGATTTTATTGGGGGGAGACGGGAATCCGGGGAGTGCCACGAGCATCTTTCTGAGTTCTTTGTTCTTCACCAAGTTTACCATGACCGAGAGAAGCGAACTTGGGTCTGGTAAACCGGATCCGGGGTACTATGGTCAACCGGCCGCTAAGCGTCACGAGCTCGTGAAGCGATGGACTCGTAAACTCGACACAACAAAAGGAGTGAAAATATTTGTGCCTGTGAACGAGGGCAACTACCACTGGTTTATGATCATGATAGATGTCAAGAACAAGAAGGTTGTATCGATGGATAGCTTGTCGTCCAGTCGCAGAGATGAGAGGGCCGAGATGTTGGGGTGGATTGAAGCCGAGCACGCCAGTAAGCAGAAGCCCTTCCGACTCGAAGATTGGTCCAGTGTGCAAAAAATTGTTCCCAAACAAAAGAATGGATACGACTGCGGCCCTTTCTCGTGCATGTTTGCGGCGTTCATGAGCAACGACAAAAGGATGTCGTTCCTCCAGGGAGATTTGCCAAAAATGAGGAAGAGAATCGCGTGGTCGATTCTGCACGCGGAGTTGTGAATTATAAGAATTATAATGTTGCAAATAGAATAAATACGAAAAATGGATCCACTTACAAAGAGAATACTGTCTCGCACAGGATTGGTGCACTCCAACCTCCTTCTTCCACCGGTGCACGGTGTGGGCATCGTGTACCTGAAGGAACCACTGGAAGATGCCGAGATACACTTGCACAATGCGAGAAAGGCTTTGTATTCTTTGGAGAAGGCTAGGCAAAGCAACGAGGACCAAAAAACAATCGATGGGCTCGAAGATGAACTCAAGGATGCGATGGCAAAGCTCGAGAAGAGAGAGCAACGGCACTTTAAGGATCGTTTTGGAAATGGGTGTCTCGCCGGATGGTGTAATGAAGAGGAGAAGGAGTCGGAAGAGGAGGAGGAGGAGAGATGGCCTGAATTTGAAAGTTTCGGATCAGCAACATTTTTGGACCCGGGTACCTACCCAGAGAATTGGAACTTGTACGATGAAGAAGTGGATAGCGCGATTTCTGAGGATGGAGGCGAATTCAAATTCAGACACGCTAAGGCCGTCGGTGGAAAAGTTGCCGAGGAATCCTTCACTAAAGAAGATCTTGGCCGCTTTAAAGATGGACAGTGGTACAAAAGTGCCCATATCGACGCTTACATGGCGCTTCTTGGTGGAGAATCAAATCCAGGGCGTGGTACAAATATGTTCATGAATTCTCAACTGATGAACAGTTTTGGCAATTCAAACGAGGCAACCCCGGAGAAACGATACGAACGTGTGCGCAAGGCGACTGAAGGTTTAGATATAACTGAAGCTTCCAGGATATTCATACCCATCAATGTAAATGAAAATCATTGGATTATGATGGTCGTCGAACTGAAACACGGGTGGATTACATCGCTGAACAGTTTGGAAGACGGTATGTACGATGATACCGAAGAAAAATGGTTCAATCATGTCAAGGATTGGCTCGGAGAGGAAATTAAGACAAAGAAACCTGCTTTCGAGTTTAAAAAAGAAAATATGAAACATCATAGAAAACCAGTTCCTTTGCAAGAAAACGGGTATGACTGCGGTGTTTTCGCGTGTTTGTTTGCGGCATGGGAAAGTAACGACTTGCCAATGAAATCGGAAAATTCACCGTTCAACCAGACGTACGTGACCAAAATGAGGAAGGCCATCGCGTACTCGGTTCTTCATCAGACGCTTGAGGTAAAAGTAGAAGAAACGTAAGACATCAGAACAAAAACATGTTTTCCAAGTACGCTTCCGTCACGTACTTTCCACGCGCCCACGTTTTCAGCGGGTAGAGTTGTAGAAATCCCACGTTGTCGGCCACGAGTTGGCGCACGACGTGCTGTACGTCGGAGGAGCGTACGTTTGAGTCGGGCTCCCTCACGATGGCCTCGAGTGTATAAACGCAGGGGCGGCTTTCGCGCACGCGGTACACGATCGTAAACAGGATTTGGTTGGAGAGACGCGGGGCCAGGAACGCGGCGTGCTCGTCTTTTCTCGTAGGGTCCCTCAGCAGTTCCCGTGCGACATCGAGCTCTCTGCAGATGTGCGCGGGCGCGTTCTGGCTCAGCTGTTGTAGCTGGCACTTTTTTATGTGATTGAACGCCGAGGTTCGCGACACGGCCATGATGCGCAGGTCGGGGCCGACGGGGCCGTGTAACAGAAGGCCGGTGCCTTTTTTTATTTCAAAGAGCAAGAATGCAAAAAGGACAGAGAATCGAATCATTGTACATTGTGACTACAAACATTTTACGATACAGGCTCCAAGCAAATGTACCTCACGGTCTTGCGCGCAATGGCCTCGTCCATCATGCGCGGCAGTCGCGTGAGCCTGCCCAACCTCTGCAAGCTATTCCCGTTCCCCAACGAAATGATACAATCAACCCTCGGGAAGTCGAGGCCCGTCAGGGAGTCTGTCTTTCCCTCTGTGGTGAACAAGATTTTAGTGGGCGGCCCACCGTCGGACGCGAACGACTCGATCTGACTGGTCACCGTTTTGCCGGTGACGTGCTTGCGCTTGGTGCCCGCGGTCTTGAACTCGATGATCTGCACCTCGGACTCGTCCATCACCTCTCTGACATCGACCGCGAACTTGGTGAAGAAATGCTCGTCCGGAACAATCATGACGATCTTGTACGGCTGAGATCCGACGTCCGCCCGGAGGCATCTGAGGGTGTCGACGCACGCTTTATCCAGCCCCGCGGTTGTCCTGAGGACGGCGTCGAAGTTGGCCAGCAGGGTCTTGTCGGGTCGAGGCGCGGTCGTTGTCTCTGGCACCTCCTCTTCCGCTTCCTCTCCCTTTCCCACTGTCGCTCCACCATCGTCGACCAGCGCGGTGGTGTGCCCCTCGATGCCGACTCTGCACATGGGGCACCTGCTGTGGTGCGCGGCCATCAGATGACGAAGACACTTGTCGCACACGATGTGCCAGCACGGGTTGATGAGGCTGGCGCCGGAGGTCATCTCGTACTCCTCCAGGCAGATGGGGCACGCCTCCATCTCGCCGACGAAGTTCATCAGCTTGTCCCTGAGCTGTATGAGCGGGGGTAGCGTCCTCGACCCCCCGTCCGTCGCACCCATGTGCTCTATGGCGCCATTGACTTGTGCCAGGACGTTCCTGATCGTCTTGGTGCCCTTCAACTCGATGCCGAACTTGTCTTTGATGAGACGGCTGCCGGACATCGCGCTCATCTCGAAGTTGCTGCCGAAGAGCCTGGACGCGAAAGACGGCGTGTACCGGACGGTGAACTTCTCGTACCGCACTTTCTTGAGCTGATCGATCATGAATTCGCCGACCATGTACCGCTCCAGTGTCGGAAGAACGGACGCCGAAATCAGCGGGATGCCGGCCACCATGGCGATGTGCACGTCTCCGTGGTAGTTGATGTCGTCCCAGGAGATCATCTTGCGCAGGAAGCTGCGCCGGTGAGAGCCAAAAATAATCCTCTCGACGCTGCCGGCGTCGGCGCTGACCATGAGCAGGCGGCCCATAAGCGGCAGCAGGTCGGAGGCCCGGGTGAGCACGTTGGAGGCCGACTTGATGGTGAACTCGTCCACGACGAGCACGGGGACGAACTCCAGGTTCAGTCGGAGCAGATTGGCCGACGAGTGGAGCAAGACGATCTTCAACCTGTTGTCTGCTTCACCACGGCAATCAAGCCCCGCCGACCCTGGCAGAGGGTTCTCGAGTACCGCGACGCCTTCCATGCCGAGGATGTGAAGCGCGGAAGCGCACGCCGACTTCCACTGGGAGAACAGGTGTTTGGCGCACATGACCACGACGACGTTGGCGTACTTCGGGGTCGAGTTCACAGCCCTGGCCGCTGCGTCCGACACCCGGCACTGAACTCTGGCGGCCCAGTTGGCGGTGGACTGCTCCCGCACGAGAAAGGGCAACCTGCCCGCAATCTCGCGACGACGCTTGTCGGCGAAAATGATGGCGCCCAGGATCGTGGTCAGGGTCTTCCCAGATCCCGTGAACAGATCGTTGATGACCATCATACCGATGTCGTCGTCGGGCGTCTGGAGCGCGCCGGCCCCTTTCTGCGTGATGCGGTTGTCGTCGCCGTAAGTGCGCACGACCGTCCTTGACACGGACACCGTGGTCGGGCGGAACACCATGTTCAGCACTGCCTCGACCTGAAAGGGAGGCAGGAACTTGATGCCCGTCGCCGTGTCTCCCTTGAAAGCGCACAGCCTCTCCCTCACGCCACGCCTCGCAGGGTGAGGTTCCCCACCGAATTTCACCATGACGCCGCAGTGGCGGTCGTTCGGTGGGGCGTCGCACGCCCTGCCCATGAAGCACTTGTGTATCCCGTTGTCATGGGAGCGTATCATCTCCTCCATCTCGTGGCCGAGAGAAGAAACAGATAGCGATGCTGCTGCCATCTTTGACGATGTGGAGCGCGAGGAGTGTGAGGAGTGCGGGGAGTGTGGGGAGTGTGGGGAGTGTGGGGAGTGTGGGGAGTGTTCTGTCAAGTAAATAACCGTTCGATGGTCCCTCGATGTGTCTGTTCGTTCGATTCACAGACTTTAAATTGAGCGTAGATATTTATACATGTAAACACACGATGCCTCACACCGAGTACTACGAGTTCCTCGGAGTTGCGAGAGGCGACAGTGATGAGGCCATCAAGAAAGCGTACCGACGCCTGGCGCTGAAACACCACCCGGACAAAAACGGCGATCCCGCTGCATTTAGGAAGCTGAGCGAGGTGTACGACGTCCTCAAGGATCCCGAGAAACGACGAATCTACGACCAACACGGCCCCGACGCGGCACAAAAGGGCGCCCGTGGAGGCGTTCCTTCTCACAACCCTTTCCCGACCGGGTTTTCGGTAGAGCAGGTGTTCGGCTCAATGTTCGGATCCTTCGGAGGGTTGCCGCAGCAGCACCCAGCGGGAGGGGCCCGTGCACAAGGCTTCCCAGACTCTGGTCGAAACAAAAAGCCCAAACAGATCAGGCACACGGTACTCCTGTCTTTGGAAGATTTGTACGCGGGCAAGAAACTCCGCATCGCCGTGCAGAGGGCAATCGTCTGTCCGGACTGTGGCGGAGAAGGAGGCAAAGATGTCGCCGAGAGGCCGTGCGTTCCCTGCGCCGGCAAAGGATTCGTGGTCAGCTCGGGCGGGAGTATTTTTCAGAGCTCCGTAAGGTGCCAGGGGTGTGACGCAACGGGAAGAACCCGGAAGATCGGTGATCCCTGCCGTTCGTGCAGGGCCACTGGAATGGGCACCGAGAGAATCGTGCTCGAGCCCGTCGTACACCCGGGCGACCGTCCCAACATGTCTTACATCTTTCGCGGAAAAGGGGATTTTAGCAGGGCCAAGGGCTCTCTGCCGGGAGACGTTATCATCACCACGCAACAGAAACCGTCAGCTTCGTTCACCAGGAAAGGCCAGAATCTGTACACGGCGGTGGAGGTATCGCTCAAGCAATCTCTCGCCGGGTTCTCAACTCATATCAAACACCTCGACGGTCACCTGGTCGACGTCTCGGTACCGAGTGGGAAAGTGACTGCACCAGGAACGGTTGTGTCCATACACAACGAAGGCATACCTGCGAACAAGGGGACGCTGTTTGTGACGGTCAAGGTCAAATTTCCCACACAACTTTCGGATAGCTCGATCGAGATGCTCGACATTCTACCGGAGCTGAGTTGATTTTTTAATTTCCGATTCTTGATTTTAAAAAATGCCTGTGCGACTTGCGCTGATAGCGTCCGTGTATTTGTACGGAGGCCATCCGGTCGCGAGAAGCGCGATCGTCGTCGCGGGTCTGGCGACCTTCTTCTTCCACTCCAAAAAAATGAGGGAAGAAGAAGAAGAAGAAGAAGAGTGGTTTCCTACAATAGAAACGTGGTGGCACCGACCGATCCACATGCTCACGGGAGTCATCATTGCATTGTTCTTCATCGTTTCGCCCGAAACCAAATTACCATCGGCACTCCTACTGCTCGACACGCTTGCCACACTTCAAATGAAAACCTCTCTCTGCTCCTCCTCCACACCGGTGGCACCGGTGGCACCGGTGGCACCGGTGGCACCGGTGGCCTCGGCGCTAAGCTCTGACTCGGTCTCGGCGTCCGACTGACCACCACCACCTCTGCTGCTGCTGCTGTTGCTGCTACTGCCACCACTGATGCTGCTACTACCCTCGTCTCTCTTCTTCTTTTTCGGCGCGGAATCTGCTGATTCGTCACCGGACCTCTTCTTCGCTGCAACAAGCTCCGGGTGTACCCACGTCTTGCCCGTCTGAGGGTCGATGTACTCTACACCCGTCGCCGGATCGACGCCCAGACGAGGATCGCACTTCTTAGCCAAGGGCGTCGACCACCCCACAACCGAACTCTCTGAACTCTTTTTCTTCTTCCACAGAAACGAGTACCCTACACCTCCGTGGTAGTCGTCGCTGAGGGTGACCAGCTTTCCGTCTGTTACAAACACCTTGAACATTACCAGGATGTCGGACGGCAACCCCAGCGTTCGCGCACACTCCGTCGACAGAAACGCAGACAGACTCTCAACACTCGTAATTTTCACATGTCCTTCGAACGTCACGCCGCTCGGGTCGCCCTTCGCAACCGCCACTGGGTTCTTCCGGTTGAATGTAGACAGGATGCGCCGAACGTCGTCGATGGAGACGTGGGCCGAGGAAGAGGTCGAGGACGAGGTCGAGGACGAGGTCGAGGACGAGGTCGAGGACGAGGTCGAGGACGAGGTCGAGGACGAGGTCGAGGTCGAGGGCGAGGACGAGATTGGCTGCAATGACTGCAATGACTGCGATGACTGCTTGGCCGCGACTTCTCCGATCAGTTTTTTGAGTTTGTCGTACTTCTGGCACAGATCTTCGTTGGCCTCCGTCAGCTTCGAAATGTCCTTCTTGCTCTCCGCCAGATCCGCCCTCGTCTCGGCCAACTCCTTCTGTAGAGCGACGATGTCCGCCTCGGCGATCTTGCAGTGGCGCCTGGTGGCCTCCACAAACTCGTCGTTCATCACCCACTCCGGGAAGGTCATAGGCAGACCTTTCTTGGTCTTGTCCTCCCAGACCTGGAGAAGCGAGCCGATATAGCTCAGCTTCAGAGGGCCTATGCTGTTGAGCATGTAGAATACGTCGGGATCTTCGATATGCTTGTTGGACGGCATCATGTTTCTCGTGTTTTCTGGCGGAGAGGGTGAGAAGTGGGAGAGGTGGGGAGTGAGAGAGGGGAGGGGATGGGGGGGGGGAGATAAAACGCGGCAAAATTGGTTTGGTTCTGTTTTTCGCTTAGTGACGGTTCGGACTTCGGTTTGACCTTCCTACGTTTTTCGGGCAAATATATATTTCGAAACATGTACAAGACGTGAAAGGTCCAAGAAAGATTTTTACTAAATTACGAATGCCTTCCAAATTTATTACAGAGCAGGCCGAGCTGCTGCACAACACGAAAGACCCCAAGCACGTCATCGACAACTTGCGAGAAAGGTACGCCCTCTCTTCCTTTCCGTCGCAGATGAGCCGCGTCAAGGTCGAGTGGTGCAAGTACGGCGAGCGCCACGAAAACTTTTTCAACGACATGGACACGGTCTACAACGCGGCCGCCGCGCCCGACAGCGTGTGCTCGAAACGCACAGTCAAGGAACTCAAGCAGTACATCCGGGACGACCTGATCACGCAGATGAAGAAGTGCAGGGCGGCCAAGATGCCCGGAGGGTTCTTTGGCAATAACAGGATCGACGAACTGATCTGCCAGGTCCCCCTGATTCCCGACTACATGAGGGAGTACCGGTTGACACAGGAAGACAGGATCAGCACCTCCGATCTTGCCAAGAAAAGTTTGGAGACCAGGTCCATGGACTGTGTCGATATCCCGGACGCCGACGAGCTGCTCGGCCGGTGCGTGGCGAAAATCAAGGAAAACAAGGACAGCGTGTTTATCATTGCCGCCTGCTTGAGCGTGGTGTGCGGGAGGCGATCCATCGAGCTTTTGAAAACGGGGACCTTCTCAGAAGGAAGCGAGGCGCACGCGCCCTACAGCTGCTTCTTTTCAGGAGCGGCAAAGAAGAAGGTGGCGTGCGACGACCGCTGCGAAATTCCGCTGCTGACCAAGTTCAAGTACGTCAAGCCCGCGCTCAGACGAGTGAGGGAGAAACTGCCGTGCGAGGGCCTCACGAACGCCCAGATTAATTCTAGGTACAGCCACAAGCTCGGCGACGCCGCCAAGATTATTACGAATGATATGAAAGTGCGATTTCACGACCTGCGATGTATCTATGGAATGCTGTCTCATCTCAAATTTGAGAACAACTGCTCCATTAACGTCTGGTTGCAGCGAGCTCTGTGCCACGAAGCGCTGGACACCTCTATCTTTTATTCTAGATGCAAAATCGGAAAATGCGAAAATGGCACCCTGGGTAGGTGGTACTTTTAAAATAAATGATTCACGGGGCATTTTTTACTGTAAAGTTTGGAAGGTGTGAATGGTGCCCACCCCCTCACAATTGTTCCAGTCCAGCTTCCAGCCTTTCAAGACTCTCAAGACTCTCAAGACTCTCAATCAAGACCATGAAGCTTCCCGCCACCGCCGCCCCTTCGACCGAGTTCGCCAATGCCAAAGGAAGCACCGTGCCGAAGGAGTTTGCGCTCGAGGCCAGGAAGAATCCTGAGTGTATCCCAGAGATGGCCGAGACTGCTCAAGAGAAGCGCGAACTCGAGAAAGAAGCGCTTGCTAGGCAGTACGTGTTTTGTCTCGATATGTCCGGAAGCATGTCGTGGCCGGATGGCCCGACTACGCGCTGGGAGAGTGCTCGCAAGGCCGTTGAAAAAATGGTCGAGACTGTGTTTGAGTATGACGTCGACCACAGAGTCCCCCTGTACCTGTTTGATCACGAGGTAACTTTTGTCGGAGAGTGTACGGAGTCGTCGCAAGTGGTGGAGGTTTTCCAAAGCTACGCGCCTCGTGGCACCACCGATCTCGCGAAGTGTCTGGATGTGGCACTGGAGGAGTATGCCGGACGCAAGAGGGCCAACTACGAAGTTTGTCCTGGCACCACCGTCATCGTGGTCCTAGATGGGTGCGCGGATGACAAGGATGCAGTCAGGAAGGTCATTCGCAAGTTTTCTGATCCCGCCAATGGGTACGTTGCGAACCACACCCAACTGGCGATTTCTTTCCTGCAAATCGCCGATGACCCGGGCGCGACGGAATTTTTGAAAGAGCTCGATGACGGCTTTATCGGTTCTCCGGACATTTGTGATACGAAGAAGGACGACATTTTGAGCGTTTCGGGGGGGATTGACAAGCTTCTGCACGATGCCGTGTTTGACTAGGGGGACGGGCGTGGCGTTGAAAGTCGCGTACTGTTAATTAATTGGATAATTCAAAGGCAATACTTGATTTCGGCAAAAAAACGTGAAAATTGAAAATGATCAATGCAAAAAAACTAGATATCAAAAACAGTACATTTCCTGCCGCCAATCACAAAAGACTTTCCATGAGGATACGTTACCCCTCCAACCGAAATTTCTCCCGACCCCTGATCGAGACTTACGGTTACGGACGACTCATCGGGCAACTTGATTGTCGATTGCTGAGTCTCCGTTGTGGACAATTCAAACGGGAGCAAAACGGCGTCGAGGCCATCCACGTCAAGCAGCTCGCCCTTCTTGACAAAGGTTGTTTCCATGTCTGTCTTGCGGGCAAAGTTCATATCCACGTTGACAACGTCGCCGGTTGTGAAGATTTCATTCACGATTGCGCTCGATACTTGATCACCAATCTGTGAAATATCGTACAGCTCTTCGCCTTGCACAAAGAAATCCGCGACGTCATAATTCTCGGCAGAGTTGGCAGCGGTCTTGACCAACAGGTGCTCGACGGGAATCTCATTGGCGTACAGCCGGATCACGTAGGTAGTCTCTGGCGCCAAACCTTCAATGATTTTGACATCTCCCGCGAATGCGTCACCCATGATTTCCGGCGAACCTTGCGAGGTTTCTTGGTGCGTCAGTCTGAAGAGTAAACCGGGTGCATCGACGCTGGCTTTTATAGTCAGCGACCTCGGCTCGCAGATCAAAGGCAGGCTCGCGGTGCCGAGAAGCACAACGGACTTTGCGTGATTGAAAGCAACCGAAGCCTCTGTGTCGACGATTGACAGTGCGTCGTCAATATAGATTTGTCCGGCGGCAAGGTTGGCATACGTGAGATAGACCTCCGTGTTTGACGAATCGATGCCAAAGTCCGTGCGATAGGGCGCCGACACCGTGGAAGTGTGTAGAGTCAGGTGCGTAAACAGGCCAGAGTACATGGTCTTTCCTCCAAGATTGGCAAAGACAAAATCAAAACTTTGGATGACGCCATCGGGATCAGTCGCCACCAAAGGAATGTACGGCAGATCTGCGAACGCAGGGTTTGTGCTGAAGCCCGTGAGTTCCACACTTGACGTGGTAGAACTGTTGCCAACGATGCCGAAATCGGTGTTAGTGACAACGTCCACCTCCGACGGCACAAAGTTCGCCGATCCGCTCACATGTTGTTCCACAGTTCCATGCATGGCCACGATGGAGTTGGTGATTTGCACGTCGCCTGTCTCCCCCAACCGCGTCACCAACCCGACAATACCGCCGGCATAAGATGCCTGGATACTTCCACACATGTAGTTGAGCAGCTGAGAGGAAGTCACCGTGTCGGTTCCAGATGCGTCAACACACCCGTGTATACCCCCGGCGTTTTCCGTGGCCTGGATGTTGCCAGTCATGGAGTTGACGACAACCTCGCACAAACCACCGTCGGCGTGTACGCCACAGATTCCACCGGCGTGCGTGATTCCGACGACGTCGCCCTGCATGGCGTTGAGGCTATGGGACAACGTTCCCATCTGGAAGTAAGAAACCAGCCCGCCGACGGCTTGGCCGGTGATGCCGGTGGGGAAAGTTGCGACGTTGCGACACAGCGTTACGGACGAGCCGGCGTTGATGACGTAGCCGATGACGCCGCCGACGAAAGTGTTGCTCTCGCCTCCGAAGTCTTTGATGCCGACCGTACCGCGCAAAGTCACGTTGCAAACAACCGAGTCTGACACGAGCCCCATCAGGCACCCAACTCTGTGCGTGATCGGCGCGGTGGTGCTGGACCCGGCGGCCATCATCGTCCCGACTTCCAAGTTCGATTCCACATCGTACACGGTCGACGCGGTTGCCGACCCGCACAGAAACCCGTCGCCGAGGTACGTGGACGCGTGGCCTCCACCGTTCATCGTCCACACACCGTTCAGGCGCACACCCTTGATCTCGGCGTTCGCCACGGCTCCAAACAAACCGGTGGCGGAGACGGTCGGGCTGTTTTCCGGCTGCGTGTACGACCAGTTTGAAATGGCATGACCACCTCCGTCGTACTGACCGTAAAAGTTGTTGGTGGCGTTTCCGATCGGATGGATTTTGGCGTGCCAGTCCTGCAAGTCGATGTCGGCCGTCTGAATGTAATGGGCCGATGCTCCCCAGTGATCCGAGGGGAAGTCTCCTTCGTTCACAAACCTCTCTCCTCTTTCCATGACTTGCAGCAGGTGCTGCACGGTCCTTATTTCGTACCTCCCCTGTGCGTCCTGCGTCCACATCAGCGTGGTGCGGTCGCCGAACAATCGCGTATGTCCATCGTGCTCCCAATTTAGAACCTGGAAGCCATCGTGTTCGTACGATCCGACGAAACTCGTGTCCTCGTCGCCGATGCACACAAAGCGTTCTTCATCATTTTCTAGATCGATCTCGGCCGTCTGGACGTAGTGGTGGGTCCAGTAGGTGGACGGACGAACCACGCCGAGATCGGTGTACAGCGCGCCCTTGCTCATGAGCTGAAACATGTGCTGTTTCGTGGCCACTTCAAACTTGCCATCGGCGTCTTGCGTCCACGAAACCGTCGTCGCAGGGGTTGGCGTCCCGTAAACCACCGCCGACTTGGCGTGGTCGAAAACCACGTCGGCCGTAGTTTCGACGAGTGTGAGACTCGGATGAATGTACAGCGACTGCTCTGTTATGTTGGCATAGGTCGGGTAGACGATAGTGTTGTCGACTGCCATGGAACCAAGCGTTGAGGGGATTGGGACGAGTATCTCCGAAGATGTGTGCAGGATCAGGTGCGTGTATTCCGGATACTTGCCGCCGATGTTGGCAAACACAAAGTCCCATTCGTAAAGATTCCCGCCCTGATCGCTGCCGCTCGTGTTGAAGTAGGGCAGGTCCGGGAAAGCGGAGGCGTAGTAGAGCCAGGCGTGTGTGACCGTGGTTGGCGACCCGTGGTCGTTCGTGTCGAAGAACATGCCGAAGCTCGTGTCAACGGTGATTTCGAGCACGGAAGGCGTGAAATCCTCGACGCCGCGAACAGACTGTGCGACATTTCCTTGCATCGCGACGACCGAGCTCGAAATGGATACCTGGCCGTACTGTGCAACGTCTCCAGATGCACTTCCTCGGCTAAAACTACCGACGAGTCCCCCTGCTCCACCCGACCCCAAAATATCACCTTTCATGTAATTCAGCATCATTTCTCCGGTCGCAGTCGTGAGGTCGTAGGCTGACCACAATCCCACAATGCCCCCGGCTTTCGTTACGGCTGAAATGTTTCCGCTCATGCTGTTGAGAGCAGCACGGACTTCGCATGTACCAAAGACGCTTCCGCAGACTCCACCGGAAACGGCTGCCCCAGCTAGCTGTCCGCTAGCGGAGGTTGCGATGATATCACCTGTCATGCCGTTACACAAAATGTAAATGTTCGCATCTTCGATGGCTCCAACGACACCTCCGGCTGAGATACCGGAGATACCCTTCGTGAAAGCCCCGATATTACGACAACGGTATAACGAGGCGCTGCCGCCAATGTATCCGACGACACCGCCTACATACTGACAGTCGGGTAAGTCCATGTCAACAATTCCACCCACGGTGAAGCCGTTCATAATCAAGCCTTTGAAGACATTATTACCTTGAGCAAGTCCGATCAAGCTTCCGGCACTGTGCACACCAGATCCAGCAAGAATTGTTCCCGAAGAGAAGTGGCCCTCAACGTCGTACATCCGGGAGGCTTCTATGCTCGAGGCTTCCGCGTATGCGCAGAGAAAACCCGAATACGTGCCTGCCTCGGACAAAATCCACGCCCCCGTGAGGCGGATATGTGTCAGTCTCGCATCGTAACAATACCCGAACAAACCTTGCTTTTGGCCATCGCCCGAGTACGCCCAATTCGAGATTTGGAAAAGACCGCCGTCGTACTCTCCCGTGAATTTAACACCATCATTCCCGATCGGCGCGATGCTCGCGTGGTCATTTTGTAAATCGATGTCGGCCGTCTGGATGTAGGCCGAGCCCCAGTAGTCCCTGGGGTGGTCGCCCAGGTCCGTGTACTTTGAGCCTCCCGACATCAGCTGCAGCATGTGGTTGACGGAGGCCACCTCAAACTTTCCATCGGCGTCCACGGTCCACATGAGCGTTTCCAAGGGATCCGGCGTGCCGTATACGATTGTGGATTTGGCGTAATCAAAAGCGATCTCGGCGGTAGTGTCGCTGATGGTTAGGTTGGAGTCGATGTACAGCGCATTTTCATCCGTGTTCGCGTAGGTCAAATAGGCTGTAGTTCCGTCCAGCCCGGAAAAGACGGTGGGGAAAGGCGCCGATACTTGGGCGGTGTGCACGCTCAGGTGGGTGTAGGCGCTTGTTTCCCCTCCGATGTTTGCGAACACAAAGTCCCAATCATCATACACTTTACCATCGGGGTCCGTTCCTTCCAATTTGATGTAAGGCAAATCCGTGAACGAGGGGTGGTACACCAACGCGTCGTCGATCACCATGGTCGCCGAACCGTAAGTGTTTGAATCGAAAGTCATGCCGAAACTCGTATCGACGGTGACATCAACATCCAACGATGTAATTTGATGCACGCGGTCAACCACCGCATCTCCGTTGGACCCAACGCTGCCGCACATCGCCACGACAGATTCGGTGATGGACGCTTCGATGGCATCTTCAACACTGTTACCCGCTACATTTCCCACTATGCCGCCCGAGTAGCTTGTCGCGCTGATGTCGCCTCGCATGTAGTTCAGAAGCCTGGTGGCAGAGAACGACTCGGTGATTCGGACGTACGCCTCACCAACTATACCGCCCACGGCGTAACCAGACATATTGCCCGTCATACTGTTTACCACGGAGTCCAGAGACGAAACGAAAGATGTCCTCCCGGCGATCCCACCGGTGTATGTTGTACTGATTAGATCACCTTTCATAGCATTCAAGAACTGGCTCGAATCTGATGCGTACGCAATCTGTGCGACAATCCCTCCAACACAATATCCACTGATTCCGTTAGGGAATGAAGCGAGATTGCGACATAGCTTTAAAGTTGAGGCGAGGCAATATCCGATGACACCAGCTTTATAATTTGAAGAACTGTTACCGAACTCCACCGTGCCACGTACCGTCGCACCGTATACTGAACACGTGTGTGCATGCCCCACCAATGTTCCACAATAAACACTTCCATCACCAATACTCGTCCCCTCCGAAAAGTCGCCCTCTACATCCATAATAGTTGAGGACCCATGAATTCTTCCGGCGACAAAACCACAGTAGTATCTTCCCAGTGTCGTCCAAACTCCGGCCAAACGAATGTGTTTAAGCGTTGCACGACCACAAAGCCCGAACAGACCAGCGTACGTACCACTTCCCGCCCAAGACCAATTTTTTATCTTAAAAAGACCGCCGTCGTACTCTCCCGCGAATTGTGTTGAATCATTCCCGATCGGCGCGATGCTCGCGTGGTCATTCACCAAATCGATGTCGGCCGTCTGGATGTAGGCCGAGCCCCAGTAGTCCCTG
>JAMASZ010000231.1 GCA_023301585.1 Alphaproteobacteria bacterium
GAACTGATTGATTTGGGTAGTGGAATAGTACATCACGCAATTCAACTTTACCTTGCACAGAAGGCATAGAAATAAAGTGAGTATCTGCAGGGCGTTCAACTGGCTTCTTCATTAATTCATCAAGCTGCCTTAATGACTCAGCAGATTGATGCATACGAGTCAGAAGACCAGCAATTTGAGCCAAAGGCCCCATTGCACGGCCGCTCAAGATAACACAGGCAATCAACGCACCCATTGAAATTTCAGCTTCTTTAATTAAGAACACCCCAACAATAACAACCATAACACTGACGATTTGTTGAACGAATACAGCGAAGTTAACTGCGAATGAATTAATCTTACGAGATTTAACAGCCGTACGTGAGGCACGGTCGCTTAGCTCTTCCCAGTTACGTTGTGTATGTCCTTCAGCAGCTTGAACTTTAATAGTTTCCAAACCGCTAATTGTTTCGAATAACAACGCATTCTTTAACGCACTTTCCATCATTGATGCTTTAATCACTTTACGAAGCGGGCTTTGTAAGAAAAAGCCCATCGCAATAACGATAGGAATTGCCGCTAGAGGTACAAACGCAATCGGTCCACCAATAATCGCAATAATCGCAATAAAGAAAAAGATAAATGGTAGATCAATTAAAGCTACCATCGTTGCTGACGTAAAGAAATCACGGAGCGTTTCAAATTCACGCATGTGACTTGCGAGTACACCTGCACTAGCAGGACGCGCTTCCATTGTCATACCAAGCATTTGTTCGAACAAACGCGCGGAAATTTTCACATCGGCTTTACGACCAGCATGATCCAAGAAATGTGAACGCAGGTTCTTTAAAATGAAGTCAAAGACGTACACGACCAAAACCCCAACAGCTAAAACCCAAAGGGTTGATATCGCATTATTCGGAACAACACGGTCATAAACGTTCATCACGAAGAGCGAACTACCAAGCGCGAATAAATTAATCATGACCGCTGCCATAACTACTTCCGCGTAAATTTTCTTATGCTCTAATAAAGCAGACCAGAACCAGTTACGGGCATTATCAATTTTTGCAGGTCCTGCACGATCATCAATACGGGCAACAGGGCGCGTATAGAAAACGTAATCTGTGTAAATTTTTTCTAGATCAGCCAGTGACATTTCAATGCGTTCATCTTCCGTTTCAGGAAACTGAACAACAAATGTTGTTTCTGGGTGAACTTGAATTTGCTCGTTCTTTTTTGTCTTTTTATATTTTGGCTGTTTTACTTCCCACAATACACAAGCCTGATTACCTTCAAGTACCATGATACAAGGTAAGTTAGGAGCAATAGCAACAGAATCTAAGCTACGCTCAACCATACGGGCGGTCATATTTGCACGCTCCGCTGCGCGTTCAAATAATACTGGCGTAATACCGCCTTTTGGAATTGGTAGCCCTGCTGTTAACGTCGCAACACTAACACGGCGACCATAATGTCCCGCTAAAACTTGTAAACAATCAACCAAAGGGTCATGGATTGCTATACGATCAGCTTCTAATGGCCACGCATCAGGAGTTTTTTCATGCTCTTTCAAGCTACCTTTTGATTCATTTGACGTGTCTGCAGACTCGTCCGAATAAGGTTGATTAGGATCCACATTATATTGCGCCCCAGTTTTCTGCCCATCAGGCGTTGGCGTACCTGCAGCCTTAGGCGGTTGTTCTTTTCGATTATGCATACCACCTTGTGGCGCTTTTTTATCTTTATCGGATGAATCCATAATAAACTATCTTATCTCCAAATTCTTTGAGGCGCTAAATTGCATAGCGACATATAGTGTAACATGCGAAAGGCGCTTATAAAAGCGCCCTTACACAAAATTAGTTATTTAGATATTACGTCTATTAACGGTCAACAACCGCAATAGGAGCATCGATTTCTGCACTCTCACGAGGGTATGCAACACTTAACGTTGGAAGCAATTCACCTTTAACAGCAAGCAATCTAAATACTGAGAACATTTCCAAGAATTCAGAGTTAATTGCGTTTGAACGAGATACTAGTAATTCATTTTGTGAATCCAAAACATCTAAAAGAGTACGACGGTCTAAGCTGAACTGATCTTTATATGCACGTACGACTTCGCTGTTTGCACCTGCTTGAGCAGAAAACTCACGAGCACGTTCACCAGCAGAAATCATTCTTGCCCATGTTTGACGTACATCATCTTCGATTGCACGAGCGGCATCAGCACGACGTTCTTTTGATTCTTGGTAACGGTGTGTAAACTCACGTACACGTGCAGTGTCACCACCACCACGGTATAAGTTCCAGTTAGCAACGATTAACGCAGAAGCGCCACGGTCAACACCGTCAATTGCGCCAAGGTCTTCACCTTGTCTAGCACCAACTTGTAAATCAATTTGAGGATACATTGTTGAGCCAGTACCTTCGTATTCAGCATAAGCAACATTGATATCTGATTCAAAGATGTCCAAAGTCGGGCTTTGTGTAATAGATACTTTAACTTCTTCTTCAACATTCGCTTCCAAGTTTGTCACTGGAACAGCCGGTAATACTAGATCACGAGGATCATCACCAACTTCACGACGGAAGTTTGATTCAGCAATACGTAACTGTTGACGAATTGAAGACTCTTGTGCACGAGAAGACGCTAAACGCGCTTTAATTTGTTCTAAGTCAGCCTGCGTAGAACGACCAGCTTCAACTCCACCGCTTACCAAGTTCATGATAGCTAAGTGTTCTTGAACGTTTTCACGAGTAATAACTAAAAGTTCGCGTTGACGAATAACTTCAAGGAAAGATTCAACAATTGATAAACCAACTAGTTCAGCTGTTTCACGTACACGGTGAGCAGAAGATTGAACACGGTGCTTTTGGCGAACGTTTTCATACTTAGTTTCCCAACCATCAAACAACATCTGAGTTAATGTTAAGCTTGTGTCATAACGGAAATTTGTTTCATCATCACCACCACCACCATCACGATTTCTCGTTACTTGGTCATCTGAATATTCGTAACCAACATCACCACGGAAGTCGATTGAAGGTTTGTACAATGCACGTGCTTGCTCTAACTCTTCGTCAGTCGCTCTACGTGATGCTGCAACAGTTCCATATTCTGGGTTGGTCATTACACCAACAGAAACAGCTTCTGTTAAGCTCATTTGAGCCGGGTTATTCTGAGCTTCGGCAGAAGCTGAAAAAGTTACGATTGCTGCGCAAGATACTGTTAAAGCTGCGCGTTTTATCCATTTGTTTGTCATTAGATGACCCTCGCTTAAATAATAATAAAATATATTTTTTTAATAGTTTAAATAATAATATCGCTAGTTATCCACTTTTTTCGAACAAAGTGCAAGCATTTTGTTCAATTTCAATGAGTTATTTTACGTTGTTTAGACATAAAAATAACGCGATATCCTCCAAAATTCCTAGAAACTCTAGGGTTTTCATAAAAAAAGCGTTCATGTTTTTTCTTTAACATAAACGCTTTTTTTTATAATTATTTGATATTAGGTAACTAAGTTCCCGTTATCAATTAAGTCGGCTGCACTCAAACCAGTTACACCTTCAAGAACTGCAACTTGCTGAGCCGGAGCTCCACCAGCACCATCAACATCAACAGAAACAACCGTGTTTCCACCTGACTGAGTTGTGTAAACAAAGTCATTAATAGCATCTGTTGTTTCATCATAGCTCTCAAGAACTGCTGAAAGATCTAAACAATCACCTTCTGCTGTATTGAAATCATGAATAGTAACAGCGCTATCATTGATAGCTTGGAATAAGAAGGCATCTGCCTCATTTGTTCCGAAGTACTGATCAGTATTCTCAACGATAAGGATCGCATTTGCATCACCATTGATACTTAGAGTAGCTGAACTTGTGTCGCCATCTGCATCAGTAATAGTGTATGTAAACTCATCATCACCACCTGCACCAGGAATAATAGTAGTGTCTGCATTTCCGTTGCTTGAGTCGTACCAACCTAAGTGATCGTAATCAAACTGAGTTAAGAAACCGTCATTACCATATTCAGTATCAAGACCAGATAATGGGTGTGACCAAATACCAACTTTGTCACCAAAGTCAACGCCACTCCAGATACCATCTGGACCATAAGCTGGGTTGTGGTTCTGAATTTCAGTAACATCTAAAGAGATACTGAAAGTCTTGTTACCTTGCGCATCCACTGTCACAGAAATATCTGAGAAAGCTTCTGGGTTAGTCAATGAGCTCAAGATCTTATCAGCTGGTTGATTACCTGCATCGCTTGAACCATCTTTCCAACTGTGAACAGAACTACCGTTATAAGCATAAACTGTAACAACTGGCTCCGCACCTGAATCATCAACATAGAAGAATGCTAACTCACCTGGGTGGTTTTTCGGGTTTGGTCCGTTATTCACGGCAAACTCGATACCATTTGCACTTGGCTCAACTGTCATAGCAAACGTAAAGTCTTTAGTTGTCTCATTGTAACTTGTAGAAACATTCTTGATATCACCGGCAGCATCGCTTCCTGGAGGGTTATCAATACTAAACGTATGAACAGTTTGTGACTGAGTAGTTGTTGCTTCATAAGAGTATGAACCATCAGCTTTAATAGTCAGCGTACCATTTGCTCCGTTAATTGTTGCTGCGCCATTAGCTGGTACATCAACAGTTGTGTTACCGAACTTAACGGAAGTAACTTCACCACCTTCAGCACAAACTTCATCATTTGCTAGAACGTTTCCAGTAGCATCACCGCCAGTCGTTATTACGCTTTCTGCACTAACATCGTTCAAGATGTATGAAGCACCACCAGTAACATTCACACCAGCAATCGGTGCAGAGTAACCACTAATATCAATATCAACAACTCCGTTAGAAACGTTAGAGTTAGTCAAAGTGATACTTTCATGAACAGAAGTTCCGTTAGCTAACAACACTGTGTAAGTGATTGTGTTACCAATATTGTTGGCTACTTCACCAATCGATACAGTCGCACCAGTTACACCGCCGTCGAAACGAATATGCATTTCTTCGCCACCGCTCCAAACAACATCAGAACCGTTACCAGCAATACCAACACCAGATGAACCATCATGAGCATTTACCCATCTTAGATCCTGACCGTTGTTAGACTTAATTGTAATACCGTCTTTTGTTATAGAACTTTGTGTACCTTGAACATCAGCACTAGTTAGGTTCATCTCGTATGTTTCGTTAGTACCATTTGGCTTAACGATACTAGCATCATCATTTGCCGTAGGAACACTGTCACGAATATCAACCTGAACAAATCCGTCTGCTGAGTCACCATCACTATCAGTGATAGTTACACCAAACTTCAACCAGATAACATCTTGCGTACCTTCTGCACCAACACCTGGATGATCAACCGCTTCATGCTGAGTATAAGTATACTTACCAGTAGAAGGGTTAACATCTAAGTTAAACACAGTCGTGTTACCAACTTTACCAACATAACCATCATTAGTTTGAGTAATAACCACTTCTTTACCGTCTGAAGTTAATGTTTGGTTATTACCGCCAACTTTGAACAATGTCATAACAGTACCATTAGGTTCGATTGTACCTTTACCATCATCACCGAAGTCGTGAACGATTGTCTTAGTAACAGAAATTCCACCGTGACATAGGTCAGCTTCACCAACTGGGAATACGCTATTTGTAATCGTTGGAACATCATTAACTGATGTAACGTCGATTGAAAGGTTCGCCATTGATGTATCACCATCAGCGTCTTTCATAGTGTATGTAAAGACATCTTTACCATCTGGGTTGTTTGTGTTCGCTACGTAGGTATAAGAACCATCTGCAGCAATCGTTAACACACCAAAGTCACCATCTACAGAAACCGTACCTGTCGCTGGAACACCAACTGTTTGACCGTTAAATCTAACAGCAGTAACCATGCCAGTATCATCAGCACCAAGTTCGTCGTTCGTAAGAACGTTTCCGCCGGTTGTTCCGCCTTCAGCCACTGTACCAGTGTCATTGTTAGCTTCTGGAGCATCATCACGGATATCAATGTTGACGTAAGCATCTGCTGAGTCACCATCTTTGTCCATAATTGTAACACCAAGTTTCAACCAGATAACATCGTTCGTACCTGTTGCATCAATACCAGGGTGATCAACTGTTTCAAACTGCTTGTATGTATACTCTCCTGTTGCCTCATTAAGAGCCAATGTGAAGACTGTAACATTACCAGCTTTACCAACGTAACCGTTCGTGCCTGTTGCAGTGATAACAATGTCTTTACCATCAGATTGTAATGTCTGATCTTGACCGCCAACTTTAAACTTAACCGCTGTCGTTCCATTCACTTTGAATGAACCCGCTCCATCTTGACCGAAGTCATGATCGAAAGTTTTGTTAACCACAAGAGGTCCACCATTGTCACGAAGATTAATTTCGTTAACACCAGTAACACTTGTTGCAATCTCTGGCCCATCATCAAGAACACGGATAGTAACAGTAGTTGAAGCTGAGTCGCCATCACCATCTGTTGCCGT
>JAMASZ010000232.1 GCA_023301585.1 Alphaproteobacteria bacterium
TGTCCTGCGGGGTTCCATACCTATTTGGAACAGCTCTATGGTGAAAACTACATGGACGTTTTGCCACCCCATCAGCAATTCTCACGACACAGCCTTGCTCCTTTCAAGAAGAAGAATGCTGCTAGGATTGATCCATCGTCGCTGCTTGAAGCTGAAAACGATAGCACCGAACAATCAGCCAACGTCTCATTAGAGGGTAAAGTTTAGATGCGAATTGCGATTTGTGGACTAATCAAAAGCGAAAACATAGGCGAGTTGTTTATTGCAAGAGGCCTCGAATATATCATCCAAAAAGAGCTTGCGGCAGTAAACCCCGATATTGATATCGAGTTTGTCGAAGTTGATTTGCTGGGCCGCAATGATGAAATACGATTGGTCTCTGGCTCGATCCAAAAGCGCCTTGCCAACTACTATAACTACTCGCCCAAAGGTATCGCTACTGAAAAGTTGTTTCTAGCGCTCAAGAAGCGTGGATTGCAGACTGAAAACAAGTTCATCAAAAATGCGATCGCCCGCTTGCGTCATACCCTTTGGCTGAACGGCATCAATTACAAAAAACGACTGAACAGCTACTTTGAAGAAAAGCTGAAAGGTGCCGACTTTATCGTGATCGATGGCGCTGGATTGCTCGAGTATAGCTACAATGAATATCAGTGGCCTCTGCTGTTAATCAGCGAATACGCTGAGAAGCACAATTTGAACGTTGTGTATAATTCTATTGGGCGTGCCGGTGCATTTGATGAACGCGATTTCGGCAGCAAACTGCTGAAAAGAGCGCTTCAATCCCCTGCGGTGAAATCTATCTCAGCAAGAGATAATCCTGAAGCTGTTCAAGCATGTGCTGGTGGCGCGCATGAGGTCAAACTCCTTGCTGATGCCGCGTTCTGGATGAAAGAAGCCTATCAGATACCGGATCGTACCGACCGCACCAAGGTTGGTATTGGCATTATCAGAGGCAATAGCTTGCAAGGTTACGGCGTTGATTTTGGCACTAACGACTGGGTGAACCTATTTGCCAAGATTGCATACGAGCTGCAAGAACGTGGGCATGAGTTCGAATTCTTCACGAATGGCTTGCCTGCTGACACTGTATTGGGTCGGAAAATCCTGAAGAAGCTCAAGTTGCCTTCAAAATATCTTGTCACTAGACCTGTCGATGATGGCCCGCTTGTGGACACGATCAATGGGTATAAGGGCATCATCACCTGTCGCATGCACTCTTCAATCGCCGCATTTACGATGGGTGTTCCGTCCGTCATCTTGTCTTGGAATGACAAGGTTGAGAAGCTGATGGAGATCATCGGATACCCGGATCGGGCTATCAAGCAGGACCAGTTTGATGCGGTGTATATCGTTGATAAACTAGAACAGAGCTTGTCTGAAGGTATTGCAGCTGAAAACCTCAATGCAATGAAAGACAAAGCGACAGAAAGTGTCACCGACTACTTGCACTTGATAGCTGAAAAAGCTCCTAAACCTTTGGATACATCTGTCTCATGAATATCGCACTATTAACCGCCGGTGGCGTTGGGTCGCGCATGAATAACGAAGTGCCGAAACAGTTTCTTCACGTCAAAAACAAGCCTCTGATTGTCCACACCTTGGAGCAGTTTCAAAAGCATCCAAGCATTGATCACATTATTATTGTGACCTTGCCCGCTTGGATTGAGGTGATCAGAGCCTATTCCAAAGAATTTGGTATCACCAAACTGAAATGGATCGTTGAGGGCGGTAGCACTGGCCAAGAATCCATCTGTAACGGTATCCAAGCGCTCAAGAATGAGGGCCTCTCAGAAGAGGATGTTGTCCTCATTCATGATGGGAATAGATGTAACATCGCCGCTGAGCTGATTTCAGACAGCTTTTCGGTCTTTGCTGAATTCGGCAGCGCGGTTGCGGCAATCCCATGTGTGGAAGCCGTTTTCAAAAGCTATGATGGCGGCAAATCATCAACCAGCTCAGTCCCGCGTGAAGAGCTTTACCGCACGCAGACCCCGCACACTTATACCTTGGGTAAGTTGTTGTGGGCGCATGAGATGGCTGCTGAAAAAGGGATCACCGATACCGCAGCATCGTGTTCCTTGATGGAAGCCCTTGGCGAAAAGGTTCATTTCTCAAGAGGTTTAGAAACCAACTTGAAAATAACGACGCAAGAAGATCTCCTAATTTTTAAAGCGCTTCGAAGCACAAAGAATAAGTAGTTCGAGAATGTACAGTGACGACTATTGGCAGCAAATCGAAGCGATTGCTTTAGCAAACGAGAGCTACAAGTCACTTTTCGGCAAGACTATTCTTGTGACAGGTGCAACGGGATTGGTGTGCTCATCCGTTGTTGATCTCCTTTTGGTTCTAAACCGGCTGAAAGGTGCAAATATAAGCATCGTGATTGCAGCGCGTTCCGAAGCGAGGGTAAAGTCCTACTTTGAAAAACACAGCAATGCAGATGATCTAAGCTTTTCGTTCTTTGATGCGACAAAAACGGATGGCATGACGTTTGACCGCCAGATTGATTTCATCATTCATGCCGCGAGCAATGCAACGCCTTCTGAGTTTTCGGCCCATCCCGTAGACACAATTTTGGCGAACGTTTTGGGTTTGAACCACCTGCTAAGCGCGGCTGTAAAGTCGTCTGTCGAAAGGGTTCTGTATGTATCCTCAAGCGAGGTGTATGGCTCAAACAAGACTGGCGAGCCTTATCTTGAAAATGATTACGGCCCCATTGATATTTTGAATAACCGTGCGGCGTATCCTCTTTCAAAACAAACAGGCGAGGCTTTGTGCATTGCCTATGGTGCAGAGCATAATCTGGATACAGTGATTGCAAGGCCGGGTCATATTTATGGTCCATTGGTCAGCAAGACCGATAATCGCGCTTCAGCACAATTCACCAGAAAGGCACGGGATCGTGCGGACATTGTTCTCAAGAGCGATGGAAAGCAGCTGCGATCCTACTGTCACGCTTTGGATTGTGCGTCAGCAATGCTGATGATCCTGACGTCCGGCCTGCGCGATAATGCCTACAATATTTCCAATCCAAACTCCATCTGCACGATAAGCCAGTTGGCTTCTGCGATCGCAGAAG
>JAMASZ010000233.1 GCA_023301585.1 Alphaproteobacteria bacterium
CAATCTAAAATCGTTCCTTCTTGATCAACGGCACGCCATAAATAATGTAACTCTCCATTTATTTTTACAAAAACTTCATCAATGTGCCAACGCCAATTTTATACTTGGTGATTAGACTTCTTCTTCACTTCTTTGGAAAAGATAGCTCCAAATTTATTCCACCAATAACGTATTGTTTCATGACAAACATCAATACCACGCTCATGCAATATATCTTCTACTTGCCTTAAGCTAAGTGGGTAACGGATGTAATACATCACTGCTAATTTTATGATTTCTGGACTGGTTTTATAATATTTAAACGGATCTATTTTGCTCATAAACCAATTTTATCATCAAATCTGTCAAATTCACGTTTTAATCTGACAAGACCGTAAAAGCTGTAAACGCCTTAGTTTATTAGACATTGCAATTATATATTAAACGATAATATCGCCGTTATCATAGAGCGTTTGAACAACTTCACCAGTATTTCCCTCTAAAGTAGCAATATCTGTAAAGCTTGAACCACCGACAAGACCGTTTACATCGACAGAAACAACAGTATCTCCACCAGCTGTTGTGAATTGTAAGAAATCATCAATATCGTCTACTCCAATAGTGAATCCGACTAGAATATTAGATATATCAAGCACATCACCATCAGCAGTTGTGAAGTCTACAATTGAATCTATGGCGTCTGTATTCCATAGCCTGAATGTATCTGCGCCACCTTCACCATAAAGTACATCAGCACCAGTTCCACCATCAAGGATGTCATTACCAGCTTCTCCCCATAGAATATCGCTACCGCCAAGTCCGTTCAACGTGTCATCACCAGTTCCAGACTCTAAATAATCTGAATCTGCCGTCCCTGTTAGGGTTTGCGCACCACCACCTGTGACTTGTCTGTTACCATACTCATACACACTTAGCGTAATAGAGCCAGTTCCTGTATTCCACGCGCCTGCGTCAATATAATAAGTCCCTGTGTAGGTCGCTGTGTAGGTCATTAAAGATTCTAGCCCGACACCGGAGTCATCATCAGCCGCTACAGAAGTTGTTCCATCTGCTTCATATAAATTAAATAGGCGTGGATCTGTCGCAGTCCCTGCTTCTGTTGGTGTTCCACGTGCCCAAACTGCGTAATCGGTACCGCTTGTCAATGTAACCGCGTACCAATCTCTATCACCACCTGTATTAACATCATAAACAATAGACTCACCTACATTAATTGTACCTGCTGTTCCTGTCGTATCCCCTACTTTATCGTCAGCAACATTTGCGGTTGTTCTTGTTTGATCAGCAAAAATAAAATTCTCAAAGTTAGTTACAATATCAGTACCGTCTGTTCCTACATTATCCACTAGCGTATAAACAGCGCCTGCAACCGTTACCGAATAATCAGCCCAGTTTCCTGTGAAGTAAACACGATCAAAACCAGCACCACCATCAAGCGTATCATTACCGGCAAAACCTGTAACATAATCATTACTACCTGTGGCTATTATTGTTTCATTCCCCGCTTGCCCATGAAGCGTTGAGGTTCCACTGACTGAAGTAACACTAGAAAGGTCGAACCCTTCGTTTAGCGCCGCTGTAATCGTAAAGCCATTTGTTGTGATAGATTCTACACTTGTTAGAGAAAAAGCATCATCAAGCGTTGTATTACTTTCTAAACGCAATCTATCAGAGCCAGCACCACCATCAATGGTATCGCCTAAAGCCTCTGTTCCCCCAATATAGAAATCATCGCCACCATTTCCACCGTTTAAAGTATCAGCGCCAGCACCACCGTGTATTTCATCGCCTGCCTCTGTACCAATGATGGTTTCACTCCCAACATCACCACGAATAACGCTGTTACCACTGACAATAAGCCCTGTGAAGTCAACACTATCGCCAGAAGTCACATAAATTTCCCAAGCACCACCACTATTAAAATGGAGACGCTCAATATTTACAAAGCTTACTGTTGAATCAAAAGTTGCGTCAGCTGTAAGGGTGATAGCATCACTCGTTCCAATACCACCATCAATATTATCACCTAAAAATTCTGTACCACCGCCGTAGAAAGTATCATTTTCTGTACCACCACTTAGAATATCAGCGCCAGCACCACCGTATATATCATCAATGCCCTGCGCACCTATAATAGTATCGTTACCAATACCACCATAAAGGTCATCGTTACCAAGATTGCCATTAATTGTGTCGTTGCCCGAACCACCAGTAATAATATCCTGACCATTCGCTGTTGAGACAATAAAGTCTTCAGTTTGTGCTGTTAAATCTAACGTAACCGGCGAAGAACCAACACTTGTATAATCAATTTCTTCTAGTCCAACGATACCGCCATCTGATGCCGCCAATGTTGCTAAGTCAGAAGAGATTGTTGTCAGTCTCATCACGTCTGTTCCTGTATCAAAATCTATAACACCTGTGCCAAAAATTAGAGCATTCAACTGTGCGCCTGTGATAGTTAAATCGTCGTTACCAGTGGACCCTGTTAAGAAGCCATTTTCTGCACCCGAAACTGTCGGTAATGCTGAACCGGTCACATCAATTATACCGTTAGCTTGAACACGACTGTTATCTGTTCCACCACCGAGGTTTATTGAGGAGAAGGCTAAAGCCTGTTGAATTGTGTAAGTAACATCATCGTTGCCAGAAGAACCATTTAGATTTTCAACGGAAGTGATTGTACCGACTGAAAAGTCAACAGTTGTCGCTGCCGTTAAAATGATTTCATCGCTACCTGCACCGCCATCTATAGACTCACCTGTAACAAAATCTCCAGTTGAAATTATAAAATCATCATTTCCAGAAAAACCATCTAAAATATCTGCACCTGCACCACCAGTAATCGTATCGCCATTTATTGAGCCAGTGATATTTTCAGCGCCCGTTGAACCATAAATATTAGTTGAACCATTTATAAACGTAAAACCGGACAAGTCGAGCGTCCCACCTGTTGTAACATTAATATCAAAGTTATTCGTATCAAGCCATTCAATACTGCTTAATACCAAAGTATCATTCAATGTAGCATTTGCCGTTAAGACAACACGGTCTGTTGTCTGAGAGCCACCTGTGTAATTATCACCTAAAGCTTCTGCGCCTGTAATATAAAATTGATTAATATTATTATCTACACCAATAATTGTTTCGGTACCTGCACCACCATAAAGTTGAGTAAATGCAGAGGCTGATATACCAGATAAGTCTAAACTGTCCCCTGATGTGATAGTAATTGTATTTGAACTATTATTCAGAGTCTCAATATCAGTAAAACTAAAAGTGCTATCTAAAATTACATTTCCTAGTAAAATTATAGCATCTCCGGTGGATCCCCCGCCTACAAGAGTGTCGCCTAAAGCTTCTGCTCCCGTAATATAAAAATTATTTACATTATTATTAATTCCGGAGACCGTTTCTGCTCCCGCTCCTAAGAAAATATCAACGTATTGACTAGAGCCTACTGATGACAAATCAACTGTCGCGTTATCTTCAATGGTAATGCTGTTTGTACTACCATTCCCCTCTAAATTTTCAACATTCACGACACTAAAACTGTTACCCAACGTTACATCTGATATTAAAACAAGCCTATCAGCCGTTCCAGCGCCACCGTCAATTGTATCAGCAATAGCGTCTGTTCCATCTAGGTAGAATCTATCTGAACCTGATCCACCATCTAAAGTATCTGCTCCCGAGCCGCCTGTTATAAAGTCATTACCGGAACCAGTTGTAATTATTAAACCCTCCGTTTGGCCAGACATATCAAGAGTAACAGCAGCAGTAATTATAGAAGCGTCAATTTCTTCAAGCCCAACGATTAAACCATCTGTCGCGCCGAACGTATTTAAATCTGAGG
>JAMASZ010000234.1 GCA_023301585.1 Alphaproteobacteria bacterium
ACGCAAAGCTTTGCCAATGTTATTGAACAAAAAACTGTGGGAGCTCGTTTGAGTATCCGCGCCCCTGAAATCGAGGTTCCAAATAAACATGGTGACTTATTTGGCATACATATAGACCAAGGAATTGACGTTAGGTTGCACACAACCTACGCAGGACAAGGAATGGGCTACGTTCCACAAAACATTTGTTTCGGAGAAGGCAAATCGCTAAGAGAGCAATACGAAAAAGGGATACTTCATACAGACCAATTAAGTGCCGGTGATGTTGTTATCTTTAAAGGCGCCTCTCAAAAAGCAAAAAAGGGCGTAAAAGCAAATAGCCTACCTCACTTTGAAATCCCTACAGAAGCTAAAAGAATGGCGTTCATAGTATCTTACACACGCTAGACCGACAGGTAACAACTACATAAAAAGCGCATAGAGATTATTTTATTGAAAAAAAACGACGCTCGCGTAATGTCTATTAATGAAGAATAAAAAACTAATCCTTGCCGTTCCAAAGGGTCGTATCCTTGAAGAGCTCATGCCTATTCTAAATAAATGTGGCATAGAACCAGAGGCTGCCTTTACGGACCCAAAATCTCGCCTATTGCGCTTTGAAACAAACATTCCTGAGCTAGACATCATCCGCGTGCGCGCATTTGATGTTGCCACCTTCACCGCGTTCGGCGCGGCCCATATGGGTATTGTCGGCTCTGATGTGATCGAAGAGTTTAACTACTCTGAATTATACGCCCCCATCGACCTTAAAATTGGTGGTTGCCGTTTAAGCATTGCCACGACAAAGACAGATAAACCAAAACCGCTTAGCAACATAAGCCACTTACGCGTTGCGACTAAATATCCGAACCTAACCAGCAATCACTTTGCAAAATTAGGTATACAAACAGAATGTATCAAGCTGAACGGTGCGATGGAAATTGCCCCTAATCTGGGACTTGCTGACCATATCGTTGATTTGGTTTCGACTGGCTCAACGCTTAAAGCAAACAACCTTGAAGAAATTGAGCAAATTCTTGATATCTCCGCGCATCTGGTCGTAAACCGCACAGCCCTCAAAACACAGCCAGAAACCATGCAAAACTGGATTGATAAGTTCAGTAAAGCTATATAAGTGACTAAGCGCTTATCCTCACCCTCAAAGGCGCAGAATATAAAAGATATTTGCTTTTTACCCCTATCCCGCGTATAAGATTGAAATTATTGTAATTATTAAAGGCATAAACAGTTAATGGCTAAAGAAGATCTCCTAGAATTTAAAGGTGTTGTCACCGAAATCCTACCAAACGCAATGTTCCGCGTGAAATTAGAGAACGACCACGAAATCTTGGCACATGCCGCTGGGAAAATGCGTAAACACCGTATTCGTGTTCTTCAAGGGGATACTGTTCTTGTTGAAATGACACCCTATGATTTGACCAAGGGGCGCATCACTTTCCGCGAAAAATAAGCACAAAAAAAAGCCACTACAACTGATAGTGGCTTTGTTGTATCAACGACAATCTACACAACTATTTCATCTGATATCCCATACCTGACACACCTTGACCTTGACGAAACTCTGCGGATGCAGCGCGCATCCCCTTTAGCATTTGATTAACTGTGTTACTAGCCCCCTGCATACCTTGCGGCGCACCACCAATAAAACCTTCTTTATTTGGATTGTGCCACGTGGCACCACCACCACCGCCTTCTTCTCCAGCCGCCTCTTGAAATTCATCACGCACATTAACGTTCTGAACGGCACCAACAAAAGCCTTAGGCAGTAGTAATACTAACCTTTTGAAATGAGCAGACTTTTTACGTAGAAACACTTTCATAATAACAGCATTATACAGGATTCTAGAGAAAAATTCAATTTGGAGGGCATTTAGTCTCACAATCTCACAGAAAAATGAAACTTTAACTTAAATTATTTAATGTGATAGCCCATGCCAGCGACACCTTGGTCCTGGCGAAATTCCGCAGAAGCGGCGCGCATACCTTTAAGCATTTGATTAACAGTGTTATTAGCGCCCTGCATACCCTGCGGTGCACCACCAATATTAGAAGCCTTATTAGGGTCATGCCAAGAAACACCACCACCGCTTTCACCGTCACCATCAGCGGCCTCTTGAAAGACCGGAACAACATGAATATTTTCAACAGCACGTTGAAACACGCTTGGAAGCATAGCAACCAATCGTTTTATTTCAGCAATGTTATTCGTTATACTCATTAAAATTTAACCTATAATCTTTCTTAAAAGCCTTATACCAAGTATATTACTCTCATGGCAAATAAAAACAACCCTATTTTAACGCTCGCATCAGGCTCACCAAGGCGTTTAGACATATTAAACCAAGCAAATATCACGCCAGATTCTGTGACATCTCCTGAAATTGACGAAACGCCACTTAAACATGAACGCCCTGATAAGCTTGCTTTACGCCTATCGCTTTCCAAAGCCCAAAAAGTTTTTCAAGAAAAATCAGATAGTTACGTTTTAGCAGCGGATACAGTCGTTGCCTGCGGACAGCAGATAATGGACAAGCCGAAAGATGCCCAAGAGGCACGAAATCACCTAAAAAAACTCTCTGGACGCAGACATCAAGTACATGGTGGCATTTGCCTTATAGCGCCGACTGGGAAAATTTTGCAGCGTCATTGTAAGACGTTAATCCAATTCAAGCCTTTGTCAGACACTGAAATCGAAGATTACCTAGAAGCAGGGGAATGGGAAGGCAAAGCTGGCGCGTACGCAATACAGGGCTATGCGGGTAGTTTTATCAAATATTTATCAGGTTCTTACACCAACGTTGTAGGTTTATCACTTTATGATACAATCAAAATGCTAAAAAGCTCTGGCTATCTATAAGCCACGCGCCCCTCTTACAGAAAGTCATTCCCTTGGAAATTCTGATTGATGAACTAGAACAAAGCCTATGGGTTGCTACCGTTGATAAAAATCAATTAATCGGATTAGAAATTGACCCTGCTGAAGAAGAGGTACGTTGGGGCTCTATATACTGGGCAAAAGTCGCCCGCATCGATAAAGCACAAGACGCCGTGTATTTAGAATTAGACGACGATAATTTTGGGCTCCTATACAATAAAAACACACGCATTTTAGATAAGAACACTGGCAAATATATAAAGGGTGGTGATAGATCTATCACCAAAACTCTCAAAGCAGGTCAGATGATTGCTGTACAGGCAAAGACTGGCTACCTCCCTAGGGCTGATGAATATGACGTCGCCATGGAAGATAAGTCTGCTGTTGCCAGTATGGAAATAACAATACCGGGGCGTCATTTAATCTACTCGCCGATGATGGAAGAAAACAAAATTTCATCGCGTATTAAAGACAAAAAGCAACGCAAGCAGATTCAGAAAATGCTTAATAACCTTGATGGCTTGCAAGGGTTTATTCTACGTGCCTCCGCACTTGATACTCAAACAGATATTCTTATTCGCGAAGCGAGTATCCTAAAAGAGATATGGGTACAGCTTCAGGAATTTTTAGCTGGCGATAAACCGCAGTTAATTATGCTTGGACCTGACGCCATGCAACGCACCTTTGGTGACCAAGCAGGGACAACAATCGATACTGTCGATATTATCTCAATGGACCAATATCAAGAAACTGAAGAATGGTGTGAAATTTATGCGCCTGATTTGGTCACCAAAATCAAACCTATTGAATTACCTGATATGAACGCAGAATTAGGGCTGTTCGATTTTCACGATATATTAGATCAAGTCGAAAGCTTATTTCATCCGTATTTTCTACTAAAGCATGGCGGTAATATCATCATTCAACAAGCCAACGCTTTATGCGCCGTCGATATTAATCGCGGTAGCGACACACGATCAAAATTGGAAATTAACATCGAAGCCATTGATGAAATTGCCCGTCAATTAAGACTGCGCAATATCGGTGGTATTATCATTATTGATTTCCTTAAAATGACGAATAAATCTGATAAAGATAAACTCGCAAAGGCAACCCAAGCCATTGTCGAACAAGACCCCTGCACCGTCCAAATACATGGGCTCACAAACTTGGGGCTTATGGAAATAACAAGAAAAGAACGCACCCCCTCCCTTCATGACCGCTTAGAGCTTACTCTCAAGTAACAAATAGCACTTTCTATAAATTATTTCGCTCGAAATCCCTGTTAAGACTAGACAGTTTCATATCTTTATTTTATAAGCCTTTAGTTGGTTTTAATTTCTATTAGAACTTATCAGGCGCCCGGGTAGCTCAGTGGTAGAGCAGAGGATTGAAAATCCTCGTGTCGGCAGTTCAATTCTGCCCCTGGGCACCACTATTTCAGCCACTTACAGCAATTTCATTAAACCTAAATCATGTACAGGTGTACATAAACCCTATTTCAGCGCCTCTCGTGTCTCATCACGCATGATGCCGTAGTCGATGATAAACTCTTCCGACATTCTGCAAGAGCCACCTTCCAGTTCTTGATTAAGCCGCTTTTGGGTTTCTGGGCTGTATTCCACGATTGACGGTAATATGAGTTCTTTAGTGTCTTCATTAGAAACTGCCTGAACGCAACCGCTTAGAAAGATTGTAGTTACTGCGATTAGCCCTAATAGCTGTTTGTCTTTTTTCAACATTGATGTCCTTCTTTCCTTCTTCGATTACTGCCTTGTTATTCTTTGTGACAGCGTGATTATTACCTTTAGTGAATGACCAAGCCCCGAATAGAAATAATAAGGCGATTATTCCACCAATTAAGTATGGCTTTGGAATCAGGTTAAACATTACATCTTCACCTTTCCTTTAAGTTCAATATGCATGAGGTCTTTAGCTCTCCAATTACCGCCCCAGATAATGGGAATATTCATTTCTTCACTGCATGTAAAGAACGCATAAGCAATCTCATAATATGGTGCTGGCTGATAGGTGATTTTACCATTGACGTATGCTGCGAAGTCGATAGCTAATCCGTCTTGGTGTTTTGAGCGCTTAATCCAGCTTTTACCGTTAGCTACATTCCTTGCGTGTTCTTTTGCTGTTCTAAGTCCGTCAATCACAACAAAATCAACCTTGGTTCTGTCAATGGCGCAATGGGTTAACGCTTGTAAATCTGGGTGGACAAGGACTCTAGATGTAGTCTCTCAAGTGGCTTGAAGCTTTGACGCTGATACATAATTTCATGTATCATCCATTTAGAGACTTTTTGCTTATAGCTGCTAAGTGATTTAGCAACGCGGTTTTCCCACCGTGTCTTATTTTCAATATGATGATTTCTCGGAAATAAGAACTCCAATAAATCATTATCTTCTAATAATTGTATTTTATGTGAACTCACACAAACCTCTTATGTAAGGTGGGGTTGTTAAGTGGTTTTCCCCCACGTTTTGTTAAATTGGTCGAGGAGTTAGCGCTCCTCGGCTACTTACCCCTAAAAAGGGTTTTTTAATTGGTCTAAGGTTATCGGAGTTCTAAGCTCGTTTGACTTTTCGACAATTTGAATTTGGTATTTGAATGGAATTGCCTTACGGGATTTCCACATTTTAAAAGCACCGTCCTTGACACCAAGGCTGGTAGCTATTTGTTTGATTAATGTTTGAATATTTTCACTCATAAACAAGAATATGTAACAGTTTGTTACGTATGTCAATAACAATTTGTTACGTTACTTTTTGTTACATTTATGGAATCTATGAAGATATGAAAAAACCGTACGCCGCGATGGGCAAAAGAATTAAAGAAGCTAGGGAAACAACCGAGCTTTCAGCTATTGAGATGTCAAATAATCTTAATATAGAACCCCCTACATACCGCATGTATGAAAGAGGTGATCGAAAGATGCCCCCGCATACGATGTCCCCATTCACAGAAATAACTAAATATTCTTCGGACTGGTTATATTTAGGCACAGGAAGAAAGCAAGCGTCCGTGTCTGGTGTATCAGATTATGAGCAGAAAATGATTGATGATATAAAAAATCTTGACGAAAAAGAGAGAAATGCCATACAAACGTTAATAGATTCAATGAAAGGTGCCAGGGAATAATGCAGTTTCAAAACCCAAATAACGACTATACAGAGAGTGTCCAACTACCATTTTTATGGTGTTTAATGTTTGGTACATTATATTTCCTAGTTAAAGGTGTGTGGTCTCACGCTATCATTTCTCTAGTCTTAGCTGTTGTAACGGTTGGCATATCGTGGTTACTTTACCCGTTCTTTGCTAAAGATATTATGATCAAATCATACTTGAAAAAGGGTTGGTCTAAACTTAAGTAGCCCTATTAACCTTATAAGTCTTATTTTTATATAGATTCTTATAGAACATCTCTTCGATATGCTGAGTTTCCTTGTTTAAAACCCTATAAAGATAGAACATGTTTCTAACTGATTGCCCCGCAACCTCTAACTCTATAGCTAGGTAACGGCGTTCTACTAAATCCCTTGATTTACCCAATCTTTCTTTTTGAAGTCTGCATTTAGCGATTGATTTCTTAGCCTTTAGCCTAATGACCTCTCTTTGATCATACATAAATTTAACATCTAATACTTGAGGGTTGAATATCTGAGTTGATTTCAAGCCGAATATTGATTGCACGTTGTTTTCCATTTTAAGTCCCACCTTATTTTTATTTCCCGTAATGTTTAAGTAGTACGATTTTTATAGACAAAAGATTAACAACTGGTTAATAAATAGGGAATAATAATTTTAAATTAAGAAAAACAATCATGATTAGCTTGCAACAAATCGACGCTTCACTAGGTTTATTAGGTTTAAACCGCACAAAATTAGCGGAAACACTAGGTATTAAGCCTCCAACCTTTAATGCTTACTTCAGAGGTGACAATGAAATCAGTGCTGACAAGTTAAGCTTGATTGAGCAGCATCTAATTAAGCAGGGTATCGAATTTATAGAAGGCGGAGTAAGGATTGCGCCGAATAAACCTATTGAATTTAAAGGCAAGCAGGGCTTTAAAGATTTTTACGATGATATCTATAACACCGTGTCTAAAACAGGGGGCGATATATGCCTGTACAACGCGGTGTCTGATTTAGTTGGTGGTTTCTTAGGAGATTACTTAAACCTCCATATGAAGCGCATGATAGCCATTAAGGACACGTTTAGATTTAGAGTTATCCTAGAGGAAGGCGATGATGCTTATCTTGGCGACAATTATTGCGAATATAAATGGTATCCAAAAGATTCATTCAAGGGAAACCACTTCTACGTATACGGCAATAAGGTTGCATTCGTGACATTCAAGAATGACGATGTATCTGTTGTCGTTATTAGTAATGACGGTGTAGCACAGGCTCAAAAAGAGCTATATGACCTAGTTTGGGAACGTATCGCGTTTAATCCAGATGATAAATAAAGCCCACTTTGTATTCAGTAAAGAGGCTTACGTTAATGGAGTTGTAAATAACTCTATTGGTACGCAATGGGCTGGCTTGGATTACAGAGAAGAAGCACCAACCTTTGAGACGTTTGATTATAATATGCGTCGTGTTGGCACTAATTGGGATTGGGATTTAATGCAGGGGCGCTTTAGTGAAGAAGCTATACTCCCTACCCTTACGGACGAAAAAACCAGATTAAGAATATTTACAGCCGACAAAAGAGACGTTGGATATGTTTTAATTGTTCCTGCTGGCAGATCACTATCTGATAAGTTTGGTGATGCGGTTGGAGAAAACCCTATAGAAATACTAACTATTGGCTTGTATCCAGAGGAATGCGGTAACAAGCAGGGCTGGAAGTTCTTTGAAATGCAGTTTAAAGACCTATTCAAGCGTCATGATGCTGTTTATTGGTCATCAAGTAGCACAAATCACCCTAATCTAGCTGCTTTCTACGAACGAATGGGCGCTACCGTCTTGTTACGCGAGTCGGTACCAGACCCCCGAATACATGAACAAAGAAATTTTGGATAAATCCACAATTTCCCCACCACAGATTGGAGTCAGTGTTTCGGCACTGGCTCCTTTTCTTTTGTTATTTCTTTAGTCTGCCATCAATAAGTTTAGCGGCTATTCCACTGACAGCCGCACTGAAGCCCACGAAGCCTCCGACCCAAGGATTTGAAAAAATAGAAATAATGCCAGCTAAAACAAGTAAAGCTAAAGTTAACAAAAACGCGTAATTTTGTCCTCTTTCCATTTCTGAGATAGAGGCATCCGCCATTTTAAAGTCCATATTTTGTCTGTGTCTTTGCTCATTATCAGCATAATCAAGTATTCTATCTCCAGCTTTTGGATTTGCCTGAACATAAACACTGTACTCTTCGGCAGGTGGTAAAGGGCCTCTAGTCACTTGACTGCTGACTTTGATAGATTCTACCTGAAGAGAGGAAGGGTCATAATTATCAAGAATTTCTGGATTAGGCTTTGAAGCCTCGACTTCACTAGTCTTTGATTTCTGCTCTATGTCTTGCAATTGCTTTACCCATATCGTTATTAAAGTTTTCTAAGTCGCGTTCTGGACCTCTCTTTATGTCCTTAATTAAACGCGCCCTGTCAATACTTCCTTTATAAGATAAAGTTCCACCATCAAAGCTAGTAAGCATTTTAGATATGTTACGTGCCATCTGTGCCATTTCAATTCCCTTAATCATGGTTATATTATCCATGATGTATCTTAACGGTTTATTAACAAGATTTACAAATTTGAACGTTTTATAGAACAGAAAGCTCTTTAAATCAAATTTTAACATACAAAACCTCATAACCACACCCCTCTTTTATCGATTATTTACCCATTGTAACACCGCTGTGAGCTTTGTAAATTAAAAAAGTAACAAAATGTTATCTTTTATTATTGACCTACGTAACAAAATGTTACATATTGGTTTCAACAAATCGTTGAGGGAAAAACATGATTTATTACGATAACGGCTTTAGGCAATACGACCCATCTAACGGCATGGATACAGCGCTGCACCCTCGGCTACTTAACTTAAATTCCCCTTTATCATCATAATATTGGATATAATAATCTTTATGTCCTTGAAAAAAGAGCTCATAAATCTCTGTGAAAAGCATAGCTGTAGATTTATTATTATACATTTAAGAGCTCGAAAAAATTCCCCAGAGATAGGGTAAGAATTGTTACAATGTTTTTACGCTCCCGACATAACAAATCAAGCATTTTTGTTAATTTTATCCCTTTAAAGGACAAAATATCAATAATCATCGAGAATGTTCTTTGTTTGTTTCACGTGAAACAGTAAATTTAATCGGAGGGTGTGAAATCTAATAAAGCACCAACCACGCCAAGTGATGCTTCAACTACGTTGAACCCTAAGGATAATTTGTCACCGTACACTTCAAACACATCAGAAGTGATCTGTAAAAATTCAATAATTTGAACCTCAAATCTAGATGCTAGAATCGAAGATATAATATTAACTACCAATAAGAGAAAACTCATTATATAAAGAGAACGACTATATTTTTTTAAATTTGCATGGGCTTTATTAAAAATTAATCTATAAAGACCTAGAATAAAAAATTCTTGTGCTGTTTGCTTTCTAGCCAATTAATATCTCCCCAGATAATCCACGACAATAATCTATGATACTATAGTCCTCCTATAATATCATTAAGCATTATTATAATTTGAAGATAATTTAACCGTTAAAGTCAAAACTAGAATTGTTCGCAGAAGCAACTTTTTCAGGTCCATCTTGTTGAGCATAAACATCAACTGTAGCCCCTTCTTTTACGTTCGTTAACCAATCCACAGCATCAGCAGTTCTAACAGGTGTTTGATCGTCCCATTTAGATGCTTTGATACCAGCAATAGCCTGGTCATATCTTCCTTCAACAATAGCAGGCCAAGTGTTATGGAAGTCCTCTGTCCAGCCTTCACCTAGCTGATAATTAATAGAAACCAAAGATGCTATTGAATTGCTATCATGAGCAAGACCAGCTTCTTGAGCTTGATCTAAAGCAGCTTGAAATTTTTGTTCATATTCTTCGTTAAAGTATTTCATTACATCCGCATCAGAAATTTCATACCCTATAGGCTTGCCATGTAATGGATGATTTTCATCAATCAATGTTCCGATCCCAACCGTTGGATATCCTTCAGAGTCTAAATAAATATCATTTCTATAACCTTCGCGGTCCATTAGTATTTCTTTACCTTTTGCGTAAGCATCAGCAACAGGGCCAACGCCTACAACATTATCCCAAGTGTCTTTCAAAATTGAAAATACTGACTGTTCTTTATGCTCCATAAAACTATCTGCACCCTCAACACCATCTAGTGCTGACGCTAATTGAACAGTTCCCATTGAAGACCTTAGCGCAGTTTGAACACCTTGACCTAAATCTGTAATTGCAATGTCATTTTCTTTAGCATAAGCGATAACGCTTTTTGCTGTTGCCGCATCAAAGTTTCCTGTTACTTGTCCGTTGCCAAATCCAGCAGCATTCAAAGATGCTTGCATCTTCATTGTATCTGTTGAACTTAAACGATTATCATCTAGCGCACTTTCTAAATGTGCATTGGCAAATTCTTCACCATTTTGTAACAACTTGAAACCATGCATTGTAACACTGTTTGCTGGGTTGCTTCCCAATGAACCATCATTGTAAAAAGCGTGATTTGTATCAGTCGTATAAAGACCTTGTGCCGAAAGTTCTTCCTGAACAGCGATTAATTCTTCTTTTGATAGTGTTGTGATGTCGTTAACATTATTAACATCAAAAACAGCATCATTTTGAGCCGCTAAATCGGAACCAGGAATTTTGTTCAATTCCGGGTTTGCCAATGTGAAAGCAAGTAACACATCATACTTTTCAGCTTCTGGAAGTTGTGCAACATTTTTGCTAAAGAAATCAGCATTAGCAGACGTAGCTGTATCCAGCTCCTGCTCTTGTATTCCGCTCTGATTACTGTTGTGTTGCATTAACTTAACTTACTCCTATATTATTAAAATTATATGAAATTTGGAGCAGTTAATGCAAATCTAACGCATTATTTGACAATTTTTATTTTAAGTATTTGATTTTAAACAGTTATTTTACAGAGGTCAGATTCCATAAAATTAGCAAAAATTAGCGTTTTTGGGCTAAAACTGCCCCAAAAAGAAGAGAGGAGCCAGTGCCGAAACACTGACTCCAATCTGTGGTGGGGAAACTTTGTTTAAACTATAACCTAGCAACCAAATGCTGGTTTTTCTATTATACCGCCAGGAAAAAATGTTTCTCTGCTAGACTTTATAGTTTTTTCGGCCATTTCTTTTAATGCATTACCTGATTTTCGGATGCTTGAATTATCGTTCGCTTGTGAGGCGCCATCAGAGAAATCTTGAAGCAAGTCTCCATCAGAAGGTAAAATCCACCTATCTTCTCCAACTTGAGTCCATCCTTGAGAAAGGTAGAAAGGAGCAGAATCAATATGATTAGTACTTCTTGTGTTTAAATAAATAATATCACTACCAGGAAATGCTTTTAGCTTTTTATTCTTATCAACAGCAAGACCTTCAAATAAATCTCCCATAACAATCGGAAGAAAGACATATCCATATTTATTTCCTGTATAATCTTCATACAATCCAATTTTATATATTTCTGCTCCTGAAGCACTTCCTCGGGGAATGAATTTATCTATATGATGATCAAATCCATCCTTCACTGCACAACAAAAACCTATCTCTTCGTCATCCTGCATAAATTTCCACATCACAGTTTTTGCACTTTCCAAGCGCTTACGTGTTGCGTTTACTTTATGAGGAAGCGTATGTTCAGGACGTAAATGCCAATCATCGCCAACTTTTTTACAGCTTTCTAAAAAGTCTTCGTAATCTGGTTTTACTCTGATTACATTAAGCTTCATATGAGCTACTTTTCTGAGTATTTCATTAGATGTCGTAGGTGGAGGTGCCACAGCCGTAAAGTGAGGCATTATACAAAGTTCGACCTGATTTGGATTCACAGCAACGGTCAAGATGGTTCCCTCGCAACTTGATGCCAAGCAATATCAAATAAAACTGCCATAGAAGATGCTAATTCGATGTTACTAATTACATTAATTACAACGTTGTCATCACTAAAAGTGAAAAAACCTACTTTACCGCCATATATATATATAGTGCGGTCATTAAACATTTCTTTTGGAAACCACTTATATTCAGCAAAACTATTAGCAATAAAATTAGTTTCGTTTTCTTCAACAATAATTTTAAAGTTAGGTTTATTTTCTATTAAAGACATTCTTTCAACATGTGGTTGATAGAAATCATCACCTAACCATTTAATTAAAAGATGAGGTACACCATTAAACAGGCTAATATCATTACCAGTTTGCGCTGCCACATACACATCATCAAAAAAATCTCTAATCCCTTGCTGACCTTCATGCGTGATAATTTTAGTAGTATTCCACTTAACACCATCATTATAGGTGAATTCAATATTCTCACATTCATAGAATTTTTGAATCTCTTTAAGGCGCGACATAGAAATATCGCTTTGCCCACTTTCAATTTTGGACAAAGTATTAGCCGCAATACCCAAGTGCTGCGCCACATAACCTTGTGACACATCAAGCATTGCTCTCGCTGCACGCATTTGCGTAGGTGTTATCATTATCTTTCTCCCGCACCTCTTAATAAGCCAATTTTTATTGTTCTTTTTGGGCTTAAAACTAATTAAATATATTTGAGGTTTATATTAATATGGAATGTTATACATAAATATAAATATCAATGCAAGGGATTTTTTTGCACAAGCAGTTTTGACATAAAATCCTTACCAGTGATTATTTTCATAATATTAATCTTTTGTTAACGTTTTCTCTGCATGCCTAGATTTAATTTAAATAGATTATGTAAAAATTTAGAGTAGACAGCTTAAAACTAATCAGCCCCTGTAAAAAGCTGTAATAAACAAAAGTTTGTTACAGCTTTTTTTAACTAAAATTTGACATAAATTCGAATAGAAAAAAGGTGCTTACCCCTTGTTTTTCGGCTATAATAATAGATGTAATAACGCTTCAAAAGCGCACATTCTGTCTATATTTAAGTCAAAATAATTATCAATTTACGGGGAAACACCATGAATAGTCACTATAACAAAATCAAGCTTGGCTTATTAGCTTTAGCTATTATGGTTTGCCCATTAACAATTTCACCATCCCATGCCCAAATTGATGAAAATTACACTAGTGGTAGTATTACAGACGTTATTACAGCCCCTTCAACAAATAATTTTAGCGAAACACATCCAATTTTACGAATTACGCCAGATAAATCAGAATTGGTGAATTTAGACGCTGAAGCGGCTAGTGTTATCGTTGGAAACCCTAATCACATAAGTGTGTTGCTTGATACCCCGGAAGTTTTAGTCGTTGTTCCTAGAAAAGAAGGCGCTAGCCACTTCACTGTTATGGGTAAAGATGGCAGTATTTTAATGCAACGCCACGTGATTGTAGCGAGCCCAAAAGAGAATTATGTCCGCATACGCCGTAGCTGTTCAAACTCCTCTGGCAAGAGCTGTAAAGAAACAAGCGTTTATTTTTGTCCCGATATGTGCCATGAAGTACAAGAGAATACGCAATAAGCAATTCTCTTATAATACTACAATGATACGACAGGACGTCTTTTATGATGAATAAACCATTTTATTTAGCAGCAGTTATTACCTCAACATTATTATTATCAGCTTGTGGCACCACAGGACAAAGCGGTGTGACAACATCAGCTAGTAATGCCACAAGTGGCAGCAAAATAGATAATGCCATTAGCACCGCGCTAAGCGAAGCTGAACAATCAGGCAATAAACAAGAAGTCCTCGCAATTTTACAACAATCACATAAACGTGATCCGCAAAATGTTGATTTAGCCGTTAAGTATGCGAAAGCACTTCGTGAAGATGATCAAATTAATGTTGCCAAACGTATTTTAACGCCGTTCACTGGCAAAGACAGCACCCATAGTGATGCGCTTACTGAAATGGCGATGACACAAATTTCATTAGGTGATTATTCTAACGCGGAACAAACTGCGGCGCGCGCACTTGAAATAAATTCAAAATCTGGTCGTGCGTATTTAGCAATGGGCACCGCGCAAGATGCACAAGAAAAACATGGAGATGCAGAAATATCATTCCGCGAGGGTTTGAAATATCAAAAAGGAGATTCTGCTTCTATTTTGAACAATCTGTCTCTTAACCTTGCATCGCAAGGGCACTTAAAAGAGTCTTTGTCTATTTTAACGAAAGCTAGAAAGCTATACCCAAAGCGTATGGAAATTGAGCGTAACTACCGTATCATTAAAACATTACAAGAAGATGCGGCCGCACAGTTAGCACCACCCCCTAATAAAAAGCCAACAGCTTAACCTTGACCTAAGCCAGCCGAAGTTGCTTCGATACCTGCTGGTCCCAAAATAATAATAAATAGTGCCGGCAAGAAAAACAGAATCATCGGTACAGTTAGTTTAGGTGGCAACGATGCCGCCTTCTGTTCTGCCTTTGCCATACGTGCTTCACGTAACTCATCTGCAATAACACGAATAGCTTGCGACACCGAAGTACCATATTGTTCTGCCTGAATAAGCGCGGTTGCAAAAGATTTACCAAAGCCACCAACACGCCGTCCAAAATCACTCAAGGCTGAGCGTCTATCATTTAACATCGCCATTTCAGCACTAAGAATACCCAACTCTTCTGCCAGAAGAGGAGAATGTTCCGCTATCTCTGAAGCGATACGTTCAACAGCTTGTTCCAAGCCGATCCCCCCTTGAACACAAATTAACATCATATCAAGTGCATCAGGGAACATGATGGCAAAATCATCCTGACGTTTGATGATTGTGTTTTTAACTAATATCCGTGGTAGAAAAAAGCCTGCACTTGCTGCGCCTAAAATTACTAATGCCGTAATAGAACGTGATATCTCTTTATCCATTGCTGACATGATGAAGACACAAAACAACACAAGGAAAAGTGGTAATAGCATTTGCGCCATAATGTAAAACAACGGTGCCATTGGGTCACGAATACCAGCCTGTAAAAGCTGCACGCGCACTTTATCACCCATGTCACCAGCCATTTGTTTTACTTTAAAGAAACTAGCAACAGAATCTTTTGCTGATAGAGAGGATTTATTTTTTATTTTAATTTCACTTTTAGCAACTTCGAATAAATCTTTTTTCTTTTTCTCAATAACATCCCTATATTTTTGTTTTTTGTCCGTCCGTTGAAGGTAAGGAAAAACAACAAGACCAAACGATAGCGCCGCCGCAAGGGCACTAACAATTACAATCATCATATCTCCAGTTATTGTTGGCATTTTAAACCTTAAAGTTAATCATTTGACGCATAACAAGTGAACCAATGAGCATCCACACAAGCGACAGTCCAAGTAAAAATTTACCCTGCGACGTCGTGTATAAAATTTCAATATATTCACGATTGATTATAAACATGCCACCCGCGACAATGACAGGAAGTGAGCCCACAATCATAGCGGAGGCTTTCGCTTCTGCGGCTAGCGCTAATACTTTTCGTTTTAAACGGTAGCGAGAGCGAATAACGTTTGCCAAGTTTTGTAACACTTCAGATAAGCTTGACCCCGTTTGTGTTTGAATAGCAATCGCCGTAGCAAACATTTGCATTTCAGCCAACGGCATACGTTTAGAGGCAAGCAAAACAGCCTCTGGCAACGGTGTCCCAATTTTTTGCTGATCAAAGATAATACCCATTTCTTCACCCATGGGACCATCAAATTCTTTTGCAACCATTCTGATAGCTTCTGTTACTGGCATACCAGCCTTCAGTAAGCGCATCATAGCCTCAAGCGCATCCGCAAAATCATCCATAAACATTTTTTGACGTTTTGCTGCTTTACGTTTTAAGTACATTCGCGGCAAACCAAGGAAAGATGTAATTGCAATCATCACCAGTACAAAGGGTGACATACCAAGCAGTTTAAATAGCACTGTCATAATGATGCAGAAAATTGCCGAATATATCCAAAATTTATGAATGGGTGTACTAAACCCTGCTTGAGAAATCATTTGTGGTAGTGTTAAACCTTTGCTCTTTGGTTTAACCGCATCTGTTTCTTTTAATTTTTTTTCTAAATCAGATTTTCTTTGTACAAGGTTTTTAGTATCTTTTGATTTTGTAACAGCGACAGCATTTTCACGACGCACAACACTCATTACATGCTTACGCCGTTCTGCTTGTGAATTCATAATAACCAGGCTTACTAAACCACCAATCATAATGAAAACTGCTATCGAGATAAATAATGCTGACATATATTAACCGTACGCTTCTTCCATAGCATCGAGAACCAAATTCTCAACACCAAATTGACGTGCGCTATCCCAAAATTTAGGACGCATACCAGAAGATTTTAATTGTGTGATAAGTTTACCGTCTTCATCTTCCCCCAAAAATTCAAGAGAGAATAAATCCTGCATGGTAACGACATCACCTTCCATACCAGTGATTTCAGAAATATGCGTAACTTTACGAGAACCATCACGCAAACGTTGTACCTGAATAATAACATTAACAGCAGAAGCAATTTGTTCACGAACAGCTACCGTTGGAAGATTAAGACCACCCATCGCAATCATGTTTTCCATACGAGAGATAGCTTCACGCGGGTTATTCGCGTGTACAGTACCCATTGAACCATCGTGACCAGTATTCATAGCCTGTAGCAAATCAAATGCCTCTGGTCCACGCACCTCACCAACAATAATACGTTCAGGACGCATACGTAGACAGTTTTTAACCAAGTCCCGCATTGTGACCTCACCTACGCCTTCCAAGTTTGGCGGACGGGTTTCCAAACGCACAACGTGTGGTTGTTGCAATTGCAATTCACAGGCATCTTCACAAGTGATGATACGCTCACCTTGTTCGATGTAACGCGTTAAACAGTTCAACATTGTTGTCTTACCAGAACCCGTACCACCAGAAATGAGAACATTCACACGGCATCGACCAATCGCCATAATTAGTTTTGCAGCAGATGGTGTCATTGCACCAAATTCTAAAAGCTTTTCGAGCGTTAATTTATCTTTGGTAAATTTACGAATGGTCATACACGCGCCATCAACAGAAAGCGGTGGAATAATCACGTTCACACGAGAACCGTCAGGCAAACGCGCATCACAAATTGGAGATGCTTCATCAACGCGACGACCAATCGCGCCAACAATACGCTGACAGATTGTTACCAGATGTTGGTTATCCCTGAACTTAATATGGGCGCGTTCAATTTTACCGTTTATCTCAATATAAATTGTTTCAGGTCCATTGATCATGATATCGGCGATACCATCTTGTTCTAACAACTCTTCAAGTGGACCAAAGCCTAGCATGTCATCACCACATTCTTTGGCGATACGTTTAAGCTCTGGTGGTGTTAAATCTAAATTTCTAAAGCGGGCAATTTCCTCAACGGCCGAATAGACCTCTTCTCGAGCCTCTTCGGACTTCATACGAGCGAGTGCCTTTAGGTCAATACCATCGCGTAAATCCATCCAGATACGGTTTCTAGCACGTTGCAAGCGCAAACTGTCTGATGAACTTTCACTATCACCATTATCCTTATCCTTATCCGCATCTTTTACAACATCCGGAATTTCAAGAACACCATCTTCCATTGACTTAACTTTTTTATCGTCAGTCTTCGAAGGTTTTTTCTTTTTTTTCGGTTTTTCAGCCTTAGGCTCTTCAGGGCTTTCTTCAATTACTGTTTCTTCTGTAACTTTTTCCTCAGAAGAAATTTTTTCTTTTCTTGGCTTCTCTTCAGAAGCACCATCTTGTTTTTTACCGAACATAATGCCTCCTATTTACCACTTAATTTATTGATGAATCCGCCAACAAGGCTATCAGATTTTTCTGATTTAGATTTTTTATTATCCGAAGCAATAATTGTATCAGTCACAGCAAGTAATTTATTAATTACTTCTTTTCCTGCAGGGTTATCGCTTAATTTTTTACCATCATTTTCTGATGCAATAAATAATTTCGCATCATACGGGATGGTCACACTTGGTTTTTTTTCTAACACAGCGCTAATATCTTTATTAGAGACTTCTTTTGACGCCATCATGCCCTGCATATTAATAACTAAATCAACGTTATTTTCTTGATCACCTTTTAAGTCATTCACCTCTTGAAGCAAGCTACGTGTTGCACGTAAAGCCGGTAATGTCGGTGTTGAAACAACGACGAGCTCATGAGCACGGTCAATCACAGCTTTCTTAAGAGAGGGAATTGCACCTGACAAATCAACAAGTACAACAGGGTAGCTTTTCATCACCATATCTAAAAGAGATTCAAATTTCTGAGCATGTGGTGATGCTTCCAACATCGGTTCACCACCTACAGCGAGTACAGAAAGTTTTTCATTTGGTTTAAACAACATACGCGCCAGCGCATCTTCATCCTCATCGCTAGCTGCGCGTACCGCCTCATGGAGCGTTGTCATAGGTTCACTCCCCATGGCAACACTTAGCGTTGACCAACCACCAGCAGCATCCAATAGAATTGTTTTTTGATTAAGCTGTTCAGAAATTCCCCATGCCATTGCTTGCGTAAGTGATGAGGTACCAACCCCCCCCTTAGCGCCAACAACACCAATCAAACGGCTACCTATTGTTCCCAACTTGGATATAAGAGAGGATGCAATAATTTCACTTAATGTTTCAATCGGTACAGGTTTTACCAAATAATCAGTAACACCCATAGACGTTAGATTACGATATAATTCGATATCATTAACAGGACCAACAACAATAGCGTTGGTGCCTTCATTACAAACTTCCGCTAAGGCTTCTAGTTTTTTAACAAAGCTTTCGTCCGTAGATTCAGTCTCTACGACAATTAAGCTTGGAGATTGAGAGTCTTGATAAGTTTTAATTGAACTATCAACATTTCCTTCAGTTACAGTAATTTCGACGCGTGCAAAACGCCAATCATCTTGCAGTGCATTTGCAGATTCGACTGTTTCCTTATCCTTCAAAAAGAAATGTACCGACGCCGTCGGTAGCAATATAGATGT
>JAMASZ010000235.1 GCA_023301585.1 Alphaproteobacteria bacterium
CCAGGGTGTGATAAGGTTTAACTATACTGGTTCGCGGCGAACAGACTTTGTATTCCCAACCGGTCTGAATCCGTAGTAAAACATATACTGCGATCTGAACCAGTATTAGAACGGATATAGTACCGACCAGTCCGAATCCATAGTAAAACTGATATAGTCGCAACCAGCACATCCCGGTGCTTTCATACCATTGGTTCGCACCAAAAGACTTAAGCTTCAAACACTAGCACCTCCCGGTGCTGTCAAATCGATCTTTAGGACATGGAGCTTTCAGGACCACTTTCGCCCATGTTTCAAACACATTTGTCAAGTTTATGTAGTTTCTTCAGAGTTATTAATTGATTATCATCTACTGTTGTGACAGTGGAATTTAGTATGAGCTAACTATATATAAAGAATTAATGAACTGATGTTGAACTAGTTGTAAAGATGGTTTCCATAGAATCTCCTGTTGCTCCTACGTATACCAATATTAGAGGGGCTGTGACCGAAAACGCCAAGAAGCTGCATATCCCTCTCTTCGTCATCAATGATGATGTTGATATCGACATCGGGCAATGAATGCGTGGTTGGTCGGTCGGCGATGGCGACCGCGGCGACGGTGGTCGTAATGAATGCAGAGGCATAAACGGAGGTGGTGGCTGCGAGTCTGATGGCCGTGCCGGGGCCTCCGCATGACCTTGGCGGAAGCGGTACCGTGGCCTCGTCTGTGACGCCGGTGCGGGCGCCAACGACAGTGACGGTGCCATAGCGGCAGAAGAGGAAGGTGTGGTTACGTCACGTGTCGCCCAAGCGACACCTTCCTCCATTTGCGCTGTGCACGCTGCAGCGCGGAGCGTTGGCACGCACATGCTGGCGGAGCACGGATTGGTGGTCGTCGACGGGAGTTCGACGGTGGGGCGACATTGCGCTGCGACGATGAACGTGTTCCCAGCATCATCGTTGCTTTCGTCGCCGTGCGCGCCGTATGTCAAGGCCGACGCTGATGAACCGAACGCTCCAGGCGGCGCCGTCCGCCTATTCACGGCGGCGGAGATGCGTCAGATGAATGGCGACGATGCGCGCTGTGGTGATGACGGCAACGAGAACGCACCGCCAGCGCCGTCGTTGCCTTGATTGTTTGAAGCCCAAGTCTTTTGGCGCGAACCAACGGTATGACAGCACCGGGATGTGCTGGTTGCGACTATATCAGTTTCACTATGGATTCGGACCGGTTGGTACTATATCCGTTCTAATACCGGTTCAGATCGCGATATCTGTTTTACTACGGATTCAGACCGGTTGGGACTAAATCTGTGTTGCTACGGATTCCGATCGCCATACTAGTCCGCTGTGATGGGAAAAGGACTGTCGGAGACAGCGACGGAAAGGTTTGACAGCACCAGGATATGTAGTGGCGTCCAAACCTGACCATGGGAAAATCTCTGGTAGGGATCGTTCCCGAACCCCTTATGCCCTGGGTGTAGGATATGGGGTACATGGATTGGTGCCCCTATGTTTGTAATTTACCCGGTTAGCAAAATCTCCTAACTAAAGGGGGTGGGATGGGAGCCTTTTCCCCGGATAAGCAATCCGAGTACTAATGCCGGTCCGACCAGTTGAGATCGGACCTATTTCCAGAAAGTGAGAAGTGAGCTCTCCTGCTTTTAGGGAGAGGGAGCAGTCCGTTCCAGTCAGTCCCAGGCAATCCCAGGGCTGGCTCTCTCAATAATCGCCCCAATAGCCAAAAGGAGACAGCCCCTTCTGTTTGTAATTTACCCGGTTAGCCTTAACCAGGTAAGGTCCCCCCCTCCTGGAAGGATTAGCAAGCGCGGCGCACCAGCGCAGCAAGGCAAACAGAGCCACGGCCTTAAGCGTAGGAGTTCGTACTAAAGAGTATTTAATCTCCTAACTAAATGGGTGGGATGGGAGCCTTTTCCCCGGATAAGCAATCCGAGTACTAACGCCGGTCCGACCCGTTGAGGTCGGACCTATTTCCAGAAAGTTGAGAAGTGAGCTCTCCTATTTTGGGAGAGGGAACAGTCCGTTCCAGTCAGTCCCAGGCAGTCCCAGGGCTGGCTCTCTCAGTAATCGCCCCAATAGCCAAAAGGAGACAGCCCCTTCTCCGAAGGGATCGCCCAATTATCGCCACTGAGTCATTTCCCTAGTCCGGGGAAATATCCAGCTCATAGCCGGACGATTCTTGCCCAATGCAGGCTATAGACACCTATCCAGGTATCCCATATCCTACGCCCAGGGCATAAGGGGCCTGGGAAAAATCCCTACCAGGGATTTTCCCAAGGTCAGGTTTACAGAAAAGGGCCATCGGAATATATTGACCGCAACGGGAAGCCCCCTCACAACCCAAGAGGAAAAGGGCCGTCGGAATATATTGACCGCACCGGGATGTGAATAAAAATTATATAAAATGAAAAATATACATATATACACTAGTCGAACAATAATAACTGCAGCGTGTGAACAAGGTATATATGTATTTGTTGTAGAAACATCAACAGCTGTAAAGTAATTAGATGGAAAATAAAAAGGGCGACAAAAGTGTATGATAACATACACCCAAATCGTGGGAACAGAGGCTTAATCTCAGTGGATCGTAGCACAGAGGTTACTCTCACACTTACAACACCCCGTTCCTTAAGTAGGTCGTCTACAAAGGATTTAACATGAACAACATTGGAATTAGTATTCAGCTCTATGCCCCTTTTCAAGGGAATAAATCAGAAGTACAGGATGGTGACCGTAAAACGGCTATAAATATGCATGGCATATCGTTCAAGGTGAATATCATCATACTCCAGCATGGATTCTGACTTAGAGGCGTTCAGTCATAATCCCACAGATGATAGCTTTGCAGCATTAGCTGTTCAACTAACCGCATTACCATATATCTGAACCAACGGTTCCTCTCGTACTAAGTTGGATTACTGTGATGACAACAATATCTTCAGTAGGGTAAAACTAACCTGTCTCACGACGGTCTAAACCCAGCTCACGTTCCCTGTTAGTGGGTGAACAATCCTACACTTGGTGACTTCTGCGACAC
>JAMASZ010000236.1 GCA_023301585.1 Alphaproteobacteria bacterium
AAAGTTGTAACTTTCCAACGCTACGGTCAGGCTAAAAAAGCTGTTGTTGGCGCTGATAAAGCAGGTATAGCTAAATCTAATGTGGCTTTAATTTATGCCGTCGGCGCAATTGGTGATGAAGAAGGTGGCAATAGTGGCGCTGGCGCGGAAGAAATTTCAGCCGCTATTCGTGAAGCTTATAATAACAAATCTATTGAAGCGATTGTTTTGCGTGTCGATAGCCCTGGGGGCTCACCAACGGCGTCTGAAACAATTCGTCGTGCGTTAGTAAAGGCAAAAGAAAAGAACAAAAAGATTATCGTGTCTATGGGGTCAATGGCTGCATCTGGTGGTTATTGGATTTCCGCTGATGCTGATGAAATCATTGCACTGCCTTCAACGCTTACTGGGTCCATTGGCGTGGTCATGGGTAAGTTTGATATAAGTGGCGTTTGGGAAAAACTGGGCGTGAATTGGGAAAGTATTAAATACGGTGAAAACTCTGCATTGTGGTCACCAAATTCTGAGTTCAATGAACAGGAACGTGCGCGCATGAACGTGTTAATTGATGATACCTATAATTCGTTTTTAGAAATTGTTGCCAATGGTCGTTCTATGCCGAAAGAAAAAGTACGTGAAGTGGCTCAGGGGCGTGCATGGACTGGCGAACAAGCTGTTAAAATTGGTCTGGTTGATAAACTGGGCGGGCTTGACTTTGCGCTAGACCGCACAGCAGAAATTATTGGCAAGGCGGATAGAAGCCAACTCAACGTCATACAAATGCCACGTGAAAAAACTCCGATTGAGGAATTTGTATCTTTGCTTGAAGGGCAGGTTAGTCTTGGGTATTTTATGAAGTCTCAATCAGGCTTGCTGAAGGATTTATCCGTGTTTTCTAATCACTATGACATGATTAAGCATTCTCAAGGATTAAACGTCTATGGTACAGATTTAGAAGCGTTTCGTTGATTGATGTCGGAAGTGTTTTCTGAATAAACGGATTGGTTTTTTAGAAGTGGTCTAATACGGCTAATGAAATCAAAATAGTTCAAGATGATATGGTCAGCTCCAACATTATTTTGCAAAATCGCCATTGCCGCGTTTAATCCATAAGATAATGGAACAATTTTACAATCCATCAATTTGTCCGCTGCAAGTGACGCAGTAATGTCCTTGTGGCGATCCCCAATATACCAAATCACTTGTTCGGAAGAACAATCATCTTGCAACTCACGAATGGCACGCATAATTGGGTCGGGATGGGGTTTAGATTTTTGAATGTCTTCACGGAAAATTTCAGTCTTGAAGTAATCCTTCAAATTAAACTTCTCCAATATGTCATGCCCATAACCTTTGCCTAACCCATTGCTCACTAACCCCATCGTGATGTCGTTATTACGAAGCAGATTAAGTAGGGCATATATGCCAGGGCAGGGTTCAACAATTTGCTCAACGGGCTTACGGCGAACTTTATGAAGTGCGCGATGAACTAGTAAGCGTTTTTTCTTCGCTGGCTCTTCTGATAGGTCAGTAATTTCTTTCTCGCGTGAGAAGAGATGCGTAATCTTGTACAGCATGTCATCAAGAAATTCGATAACACCAATCAAGCGCGGACTGACGTGGCGCACTGTTGTGTTGTCCATATCAAATAGGACTATGGTTGGTCGTGTTAAAGACATTCGAAGGAATATATAGAGCCTAATCATAAAAAGCCAGCATTTGTACTACTCATAACGGCATATAACGCAAAAACACATTGACATAACAATACGCTCTGTTACTAATGTCCTCCACAAGGACATATAAGAAAGAACCGCCATGGGATTGAGAAAAGCATATAGGAACGCACGCGACGATGTAAACTCAGCGATTTCAGCATTAAGCGCTGAACTGCAACAAGTGGCGCAGTCTTCAGAAAGCCGTGGCTTGATAGAAGCGCAAGCCCAGTTCCTACAAGCAACACTACAACACGCCGATGCGATTGTGAGCGGACACGTTGTTCAGAGCGCACCGAGAATGTTTGCGAATGCTGCATCACCGCATACACAATCGGTGGCACAAGAAGTCGTGAACCGTGCGCGCGCATTGGCGCAAAAGGGTGACAAGGGACAGAGCCCACAAAAGCAACAGCTTGCCAAACGTGGCGTTGCTGATGATGGTCTGCCGAAATATAATCCGACACAGCGCGACTCCAGTTACAAATATCACTAAGGCACAACCGCATGAGCTTAACCGACACATATAACGCCGAACTCAAAAAAGCACGTGCGTTGCAGGCTGAGTTGAAGGCGACATATAAGAGCACTGCGCTTGGCAAGTTGAGCCCAGAATTACCAAGACATGACAGCCTAGTGTTATCCATCGCGGGGGCGGAGTTGATTGCGGATTACAGCAAAACAGCCGCGTATCTGTCGCGTAGTAAAATGAGCACCGATATGGACGTTGATTACAGGCTTGCCCATGTGCAAGCGTCGTTTGAGGAGCTGATCGTGCCGACGATGACGTTGGTTGCCACGCCCAAGCAATACACTGACGGGTTGAATGTGTTGAACGCGTCGATTGAATTGGCGATGGGGCATTTCAAGGACGCTACTGGGTTTAAACCGACAATCCCGCGTCGAGTCCTGCTGGAACACCCACGCTACGCCGAGATGTTCGGCGAGGGACCTGCGGGCGCCAGATAAAGCCGGAATCTCTCTCTCTCTCTCTCTCTCTCTCTCTCTCTCTCTCTCTCTCTCTCTCTCTCTCTCTCTCTCTCTCTT
>JAMASZ010000237.1 GCA_023301585.1 Alphaproteobacteria bacterium
AGCAATTAATGATATTGAAGATCAAGATAATGTTTTATCGGATTTGATGAAATCAGTCGAAGCGTTAAAAATAAACTATAAATCGCAGGCTGATAAAGTTAGTAAAGCACGACAGAAATCAGCAAAGACTTTAGAAGCGCTTATCATGAAAGAGCTCCCGCCATTAAAACTTGAAAAGGCACGTTTTGAAGTATGCGTTGAACAAGTTGAAGAAGACGAATGGAATGAACGCGGCATCGATAAAACGCGCTTTCTTGTTGCAACAAACCCTAATGCGCCAGCTGGTGATTTACGCAAGATAGCGTCAGGCGGTGAGATGTCACGCTTTATGTTGGCTCTGAAAGTTGTTCTCTCCGAAGTCGGAACTGCACAAACATTGGTGTTTGATGAGGTTGATAGCGGTATTGGCGGTGCGACGGCAGCGGCGGTAGGTAACCGTTTAGCGCGTTTATCTGAGAAGTCGCAAATACTTGTTGTTACACATTCTCCACAAGTGGCGGCGATTGCGCGCAACCAATGGATTGTTGCAAAGGGGGGCGACAAGGACGTAAAAACAAATATCATTCCATTATCAGAACATGACCAACGCCGTGAAGAAATTGCGCGTATGTTATCAGGCGAAGAAATTACCGAAGAAGCACGCGCCGCTGCCAATAAATTATTAGAAGCTGGAGCTGCTTAATGTCTGAGAGTTTATTCGACTTGGATAAAGAAGATGCCATTGCGCGTCACAAAGAACTATCTAAAGAAATTTTCCATCATGACAAAAAATATCACGATGAAGACACACCTGAAATAACAGATGCAGATTATGACGCGCTTCGGTTAGAGATAATCGCATTAGAAAAAAAACACCCTGATTTAATTACCAAAGACAGCCCAACGCAAAAAGTTGGCGCCACACCGTCAAAAGGCTTTAAAAAAATAAAACATAGCGTTCCTATGTTATCGCTAGGTAATGTTTTTAGTGAAGAAGAGCTCGAAGAGTTTTTGGATAAGGTTAGACGATTTTTAGGGCTAGAGGCTTTAGAAGATATTGGAATTGCAGCTGAACCTAAGATTGATGGGCTTTCCTGTTCCATTCGCTATGAGCAAGGAAAGCTTATTTACGCTGCAACGCGCGGTGATGGATTTGAAGGAGAGGATATTACAGAGAACGTCAAAACGATTTCTGATATACCGCATCAGCTCCCAAAGGGGGTACCAAATATTATAGAGGTGCGTGGTGAAATTTATATGCGTCGTGACGAATTTATAGCGCTTAATAAAAAACAAGAAGAAAACGAAAAACAAGTTTTTGCAAACCCCCGTAACGCAGCAGCGGGAAGCTTGCGCCAATTAGACTCAAAAATAACGGCAGAACGAAAGTTAAACTTCTTCGGTTATGCACTTGGGGAAGTCAGTGAAAAATTATCTGATACGCAGTGGGGTATAAGAGAGAAGTTGAGCGCTTGGGGTTTTACTGAAGCTTCCCCTGCGGCGCTGTGTAAGAATTCAAAAGACATCATGGCGTTTTATAATGAAATATCTGTCGCACGCCCAGATTTAGAATATGAAATTGACGGTGTTGTGTACAAGGTTAATGATCTAGCACTGCAAGAGCGTTTGGGGTTTGTATCCCGCGCACCACGCTGGGCAACGGCACATAAATTCCCTGCTGAAAAAGCGGTTACGATTATCAATGATATTGATATTCAAGTTGGACGTACGGGGGTTTTAACGCCAGTTGCACGGTTAGAGCCGATTACGGTCGGCGGTGTTGTAGTGTCGAATGCAACGCTTCATAATCAAGATGAGATTGAGCGTAAAGATGCACGCATTGGCGATCATGTCGTCATTCAACGTGCGGGCGATGTTATTCCGCAAGTGGTTGAGGTTGTTTTAGATAAAAGAAAATCTGAGTCAAAACCATATGAGTTTCCTAAAGCGTGCCCAGTTTGCGACTCTCCTGTCCATCGTGAAGAAGGGGAAGTGGCATGGCGTTGTACAGGAGGGCTTATCTGTAGTGCGCAGGCTGTCGAGAGATTAAAGCATTTCGTTAGTCGCTTGGCGTTTGACATTGATGGCTTAGGCGCCAAAATAATTGAACAGTTTTCACAAGAAGGCTTAATAAAATCCCCTGCTGATATTTTTAAACTGGAAGAAAATGATAAAGGTTCTCTGACACCTATGCGCGCTCGCGAAGGGTGGGGGACGCAATCGGCTAAAAAGTTATTTCAAGCGATTAATGATAAGCGCGAAATTGAATTGAACCGCTTTATCTATGCGCTGGGCATTCGTCAAATTGGGGAGGCGACGGCGAAAAGACTAGCAAGTTTTTATGGTAGTTTTGATAAGCTAAAAGAAGCGATGATTATTGCACAAGATAAAGAACATAGCGCCTATGAGGATTTGCTTAGTATTGATGACATTGGTCCGTTAATGGCAGACGATTTAATTGATTTCTTCGCGTATGATTATAACCAAGAAATTCTGACTGATTTACAGGCGCAACTAAAAATTCAAGATTTTGTTCAACAAGATGTGGGGGATAGCAAGGTTGCAGGTAAAATTATGGTGTTTACAGGCACAATGACAAAAATGACACGCTCAGAAGCGAAGGCTAAGGCAGAGAAGTTAGGGGCTAAAGTATCTGGATCTGTTTCTAAAAAAACAGATTACGTTGTTGCTGGTGAAGATGCAGGTTCCAAGTTAAAGAAAGCTAATGAGTTAGGCGTAAACGTTCTAACAGAAGATGAATGGTTGGGGTTGTCTTCTTAAACTTTCTTTTCAATAAGGGCGAAAAACGCGTTTAAAAATTTACTTCTGCTTTCATCGGCTTCCATAAAAATTTCATGCTTTGTGTTAGGTAAGCTAATAAGGTTTTCTGAGTTAAAGTTACACATGAATTTTTTAATGCTCTTATTATCAACCAATACTTCCTGTTCAGCGATACTGACAACAAAAGGCGTCTTTATTCTATCTATATTTTCTTGTTTGTTTAAAATCCGACAAGATTTCAAACTTTCATAAACCCACTTAATAGTGACATTTCCAACTTGCAATTCTGGTGTTGTGCAACTCCACGCTTCGTGAATTTGGTCGCGTTTAGGGTCGTTTGAAAAAATATCTGAGCCATCACTTTTGCGTGATTTTTCTGACCAATCGCTACCACCAGGAACATATTTTTTATCAAAAATTTTGATGTACTTAAAAATGAATTCCAGAAGATGCTTTGTGTAACGTAAATCCTTAATGCCAATCATTGGGGCAGTAAAGCCCGCTGCTTGAATAGTATCGGGGTGTGTTTGTAAGTAACGTAGTCCAATATGTCCGCCCATTGAGTGCCCCAACATGAATAGAGGTTTCTCCGCGCCAATAATAGTTGAGATTAAATAATCTATGTCAGATAAATCCGCATCATATCCATCGATATGGCGTTTATGCGGGTTGGCTTTAAATCTAGTTGAGCGCCCTTGATATGCCCAATCAATCACGTAAAAACTGTAACCACGTTGCAACACTTCGTGGGCTAACTCGCTATATTTTTCGCCAAATTCGCTTAAACCGGGGAGAGCAACTATAATACCTTTAGGGGTATTGTCAGGAAGCACAAAGTTGTAATGTATATGATGCCCTGTTTCAGGATTGTCAAAGTCACCTGATTGCCAATTTGCAGGTGGCAAAAAGCATTCTGGCAAGTTGGGCAACTTCACTTTGCTCATTCTAATGGACTATTCCATCGCCTTAACGATGTTTTCGGTCATTTTCTTGGCGTCATCTAACAACATGTAAGTGTTATCTTCGTAGAAGAGCGGGTTATCAATGCCCGCATAACCTGAACCCAGTGATCTCTTCACAAATAAAACAGTTTTTGCATTTTCAACGTTCAAAACAGGCATACCGTAAATTGGTGAGGTACTGTCATTTTTCGCAGCTGGGTTAGTAATGTCATTTGCGCCAATAACGTAAGCCACATCAGCTTGAGAGAAATCACGGTTGATGTCTTCTAACTCGGATACTTCATCGTAAGGCACGTTTGCTTCAGCTAAGAGCACGTTCATGTGACCTGGCATTCTTCCTGCCACTGGGTGGATAGCGTAAGCCACTTCCACACCTTCTTTTTTAAGCGTATCAGCAAGTTCACGAACAATATGTTGAGCCTGTGCGACCGCCATGCCGTAACCTGGAACGATGATAACTTTAGAAGCATTTTTCATGATAAACGCAGCATCTTCAGCGGAGCCAATTTTTGCGTTACGGTCACCATGGTCTTGCGCGCTACCAGCATCTGCTTCTGCGCCAAACCCGCCCAAGATAACGCTGATGAAGGAGCGGTTCATTGCCTTACACATGATGTAAGAGAGGATTGCCCCTGATGCACCTACAAGCGCACCAGTGATAATCAAAAGGTTGTTTTGCAACGTGAAGCCAATACCAGCAGCTGCCCAACCTGAGTAAGAATTAAGCATAGAAACAATCACTGGCATGTCTGCGCCACCAATTGGAATGATGATTAAAACCCCAAGAAGGAATGATAAACCAATTAACAGCCATAGGATTGTTTGACTTTCCGTGATGCTCAAAAGCCCCATAAGGAAGATAATCGCAACACCGATAGCCGCATTTAATAAATGCTGACTTTTAAAAGTGATAGGCTTACCAGCAATAATTCCTTGTAACTTACCAAAGGCAATTAAAGAACCAGTAAAGGTAATTGCACCAATGGCTAAGCCTAATGACATTTCGATTAAGCTTGTGGTATGGATATCGCCTTCAACACCAATGCCAAACGCTTCTGGTGCGAAGAAAGCAGCAACGGCCACAAGGACTGCCGCCAAACCAACGAGCGAATGAAACGCCGCAACCAGTTGTGGCAATGCTGTCATTTGAATTTTTAAGGCAATGTAACTACCAATTGATCCACCAATGGCAACACCAAGTATAATCATCAACCAAGATTGTGTTGCGAAGAATAAAGTCGTTAGGATAGCAATCGTCATACCGACGATACCAAATGTTAAACCACCTTTAGCCGTGTCAGGTCCTGACAGTCCGCGTAATGCCATGATGAAGCATATTGAAGAAACGAGATATGCGATTGTTGATAATGATTCCATAGTTAGTGTCCTAAAATAAAGTCTGTATTTCTTAAATTAAATTTGTTTATGCTTTTTTATTGGGTTTCTTGCTGAACATGTGCAGCATTCTTTTTGTCACGATGAAGCCACCAAAGATGTTTATCGATGCCAAAATAACGGCGAAGAAGCCCATCACTTTTGAAAAGCTCATATCAATTGGTCCTGCGGCGATTAAGGCGCCAACAATAATCACACTAGAAATAGCGTTTGTTATGCCCATTAACGGAGAGTGTAGGGCAGGGGTCACGCGCCATACAACGTAATAACCGATAAAACAGGCTAGGATAAATACCGTTAACCCAGTTAAGAAGAACGGCGAATGTGTTGCTTGTTGCGCCGTCTCACCAGCCTGCATAGCTATATAGGCTGCTTGATCCGCAAGCTCTTTCGCTTGGTTCGCAAGGTTGGCTGCGTTTTCAGTTAGATTTTGATTATTCTCTTCACTCATACCATTAAGCTTTCTTTACTGTTTTCTTCTTAGTCGTGGATTTCGTTGCCGTTTTTTTACTGGCTGTCTTTTTAGACGTTGTTTTCTTTACAGCTGCTTTTTTTGCTGCTGGTTTCTTATCTGCAAAATTGGAGTGAATGATTTCACCGTCTTTAGTGAGTGCAATACCCTTAACGATTTCATCTTCCCAATCAATTTTAAGCTCAGCTGATTTTTCACCTTTTTCTAAGATAAGATTTAGAAGGTTGAAAACATTCTTCGAATACAATGCAGAGGCATCGGTCGGAAGACGGCTGGCAATATTAACATGACCAACAACTTGAACATCATTGGCATTTACAACTTCGTTTGCTTTAGTGACATCACAATTTCCACCATTTTCAATCGCCATATCAACAATAACGGATCCTGGTTTCATAGACTTAACCATTTTCTCTGTAATTAACTTCGGCGCTAGACGTCCTGGAATAAGGGCGGTTGTAATAACGATGTCTTGTTTCTTTAATGTTTCTTCAATTAACTCAGCTTGTTTCTTTTTGTAAGCAGCAGACATTTCTTTAGCGTAACCACCTGCGTTTTCAGCCTCTTTGAACTCTTCATCTTCAACGGCGATAAAGGTTGCGCCAAGGGATTGTACTTGCTCTTTGGCGGCTGGGCGAACATCGGTGGCTGATACAACTGCGCCTAAACGACGTGCAGTAGCAATCGCTTGAAGTCCTGCAACACCTGCGCCCATCACGAATACTTTTGCAGGGGCAATAGTACCGGCAGCTGTCATCATCATTGGAAAGGCACGTCCAAATAATTCCGTTGCATCAAGAACGGATTTGTACCCTGCTAAATTTGATTGCGATGATAAAACATCCATTGATTGCGCACGAGAGATTCTAGGGACTAGCTCCATCGAAAACCCTGTGATGTTTTTTTCTTTTAACGCTTTAATTAATTCTGGGTTTAGATATGGGTTAAATAGCCCCAATAAAAGCGCATCTTTTTCAATGCCAACTAAGTCATTAGCCGAAGTAAGCTGTACAGCTAAAACTACTTGAGCTTTTTTAAAAGCGCTTGCGCGGTCTTTTTCAATCGTAGCGCCAGCTGTCTTGTACATTTCATCGGTGTAATTTGATGCGGCACCCGCATTTGCTTCGATGTGAATTTTGCACCCTTGTGTTGTTAATTTCTTAACAGTTTCAGGGGTGGCGGCGACACGTTTTTCGTGGTCAGCAGTTTCTTTAGCTATAGCGATTTTTAACACGGCTTTATCCATAATTATTATTTTTTAAATGCAGAACCATACTTTGCCTTATTCTTTTGAGTTTGTGAAGTGATAGCAAAGGAAAAACATAAGTTTCACGCAAGTTTTTTTGTGCCAAGCCTTGCTACAATGAGCAAATCACCATAATATTACGTATTGTTAAATGTTCTGTTTAACAATTTTGGGCGTTCAGTCTTTATGGGAATTATTTTATGAAAAAAGTACCTCTGTTATTATCGGTTTGTTTAATCAGCGTTAGTGCCACAACGTCACACGCAGAATCACTTAAAAGTAGCGTCGCCTCAGCTTTGCAAAGCTATCCGGGCTTAGAAGCTGTTAGGGCAACAAGCGAAGCAAATAAAGCGACTGAAAAGGAAGAGCGTTCAGGCTATTTCCCAGTGATTAGCACAAACGCCTCTACGGGACGTGCTTATTTAGAAAACAGCACCAGCCGAGGTTTAACAACCGATAGAGGTGCTGCTTATTCATGGGTATGGGACGGAAGTGTCTCCCTTAACCAGCCATTCTACGATGGTGGTGAAACATCTAATCGTGTGAAAGCCGCAAAGGCACGAACACAAGCGCAAGAATTTAACGTGACAGATTTACAAGAAAATTTGGCGCTACAGGCATCGCAATCATACGTCAGTGTTTTACGCGCTACAGAAATTTTAATGCTCGCGAAAAACCATGGCGCGGTAATTGATGATTATCTATCAAGAATTCAAATGATGGTTAATGAAGGTGTTGCTGATGAAGCGGAAATCGCCCAAGCGGAAAGTATTCGATTACAGCTTGAAGGTATTATGGCTGATTTTGAAGGGCAACGTGAAACAGCACTTATTGAATATAAGCAAGTTGTTGGTCGTCTACCACAGGGGAAACTGCAGGTACCTGCTTTTGATCCATCAATAGGTCAAACATCTCTTGGACAAGCAATAAGCACGGCAACCACTGCTCACCCTTTATTACGCGCTTCTGCGCTGGAGGCTGATGCGGCGAATTATAATATTAATGCAGAAAAAAGTGGCTATTACCCAACGGTTGATGGAGAGCTTTCATATCTTGAGCGTGAACAAAAAGAAGTTGTCGGTGGTGAATCTACTGATGCACGCGCCGTTGTGAAAATGAACTGGGCGTTTGAAACAGGTGGTGCGCAACGCGCGCGTGTTAAGCGTTCTAAGGCAGAATATCAAGAACTCACAGCCCGTCAAAAAGAAACAGCAAATCAAATTGAAGGTGATGTTCGTCGTGCGTATGCGGAATATCAAACGGCAAAAAAACAGTTAAATGTCTACACAAAGCGTGAGACGATAGCACAAAATTTATTAGGTGCTTATGAAACACAATTTGAAGGCGCGCGTGTGCGTTTGCTTCAGTTGATGCAGGCTAAAAACCAATTATTTAGCGCGCAGTTGGAAACAACCGATGCAGAATATCGCTTGTTATCTTCTCAATATGGTATTTTGGCTAGCACTGGAAAGCTTCATCAGAAGTTGGCAAGCATGCCTGATACTAAATAATCATTTATCTGATGTTGGGTTAACCGATTAAGGTTAATGCAATCAGAAAGGCAAAATTCTTGTGACCCAATCTGAAATCAAAGCAGATAAAGTTGACCCTCTTTTAAATTGTTTAGTCTTTTTAACATCACATTATGGGCGCGCTAAGTCAGCACCAGCAATTGTTGCGGGGCTTCCTTATGATGAACATAATATGGGGCCTGAACTTTTTTGTGAAGCAGCTGAAAAAGCTGACATCAAAGCAAAGATTGTTCACCGCCAAAAGCTAAAGAAAATTATTTCCCCTGTTTTACCTGCTGTGTTGATTTTAAAAAATGGACAAGCATGTGTGTTGTTGAAAGTTTCAAAGAATGAACATAGCGCAAAAATCTGGGCGCCAGACACTTCATCAGAACGCTCAATAAAATTAACGGAACTAAAAAAAGTTTATTCAGGCTATGCAATTTATACGCACCCAAAACCGGAAGTTGATGAAGAATCTTATGCGTCGGACGAGGTAAGTAAGGGACATTGGTTCTGGGGATTGCTATTTGAAAATAAAGGGTTATATGGGCGCGTTGCTTTAGCGGCTATTTTGGTAAACTTATTTGGTCTAACCAGTCCAATTTTTATCATGAATATTTATAACCGTGTTATTCCCAATAATGCCGTGGAAACGGGCTGGGTGTTGGCTATTGGGGCATTGACGATTTTCGTTTTTGACCTGTTAATGCGAACATTACGCGGATATTTTATTGACCTCGCTGGACGTAGAATTGACGTTGTTGCTGGTAAAAAAATCTACGACCAATTGCTTAATATGAAACTGGCGGAACGTCCTGCATCAAGTGGGTCATTTGCGAATATGTTACGTGACTTTGATTCTGTGCGTGACTTTATTACGTCTGCAACTATGACCGCTGTGATTGATTTACCTTTTACATTTTTCTATCTATTTGTAATTTGGTTATTGGGTGGTCCTGTCGCCTTAGTTTTATTGGCACTGGTCATCTTTGTTTTTATTGCTGGGTTATTACTTCAAATTCCATTACGTGCTTTGGTCCGCAAATCGACAAAGTCGGCGGAAGCGAAACATGGATTATTAATTGAAACTATTCATGGTCTTGAAACAATTAAAGCAGCTGGTGCAGATGGTCGTATGCGCGCACGCTATGGTCGGTTCCTTGCTGAAAATGCTGTGCATACGCAAGGCTCACGTTTTGTATCTGCCATGGGCGTTAACATCTCTAGTTGGGTGCAACAATCTGCATCCATCTTTGTGGTATTAGTTGGAATGTATTTGGTTAAGGACTCCCAAATGAGTGTTGGTGCGTTGATTGCCTGTGTTTTACTTGGTGGACGTGCTATCGCACCAATTGGGCAAATGGCAAATTTAATGAGCCGTTACCATGGCGCGCGCACAGCGTTAAAAACATTAAACGGCATCATGGCAAAATCAGTTGAACGTCCGAACCAATCAAAGTTTTTGCACCGCCCAAACCTCACAGGAAAAATTACGTTTAGAAAAGTTTCTTTTTCTTATCCTCGTAGCGATAGAAAAGTTATTGATGGTGTAAGCTTCACCATTCAACCAGGTGAAAAAGTTGCTGTGATTGGTCGTATCGGTTCTGGTAAAAGCACACTTACAAGATTGGCTATGGGGTTATATGAGCCTGCAGAAGGTACAATACTTTTAGACGATACAGATTACCGTCAAATTGACCCTGCGGATATCCGCCGTAATGTTGCTTATCTCGCTCAAGATGTAACACTATTTAATGGAACAGTGCGTGACAATATCTCAGCTAGTGTTCCTCACGCGAGCGAAGAAGAAATATTAGAAGCAGCAAAAGCGGCTGGCGTTCATAACTATATTTCAAGTCACCCTATGGGATACGATGCCCCTGTAGGTGAGCGTGGAGAAGGCTTAAGCGGTGGGCAGCGTCAAACAGTTGCTCTTGCTCGAGCAATGCTATTAAAGCCAAATATTTATATTTGTGATGAGCCAACCAACTCAATGGATATTCAAGCAGAAGCTGCTTTCGTTAAAATGATTGAAGAACAAAGTAAAGAAAAAACTCTATTACTTATCACGCACCGTCATCATTTATTATCACTCGTTGATCGGGTGATTTTGATTGACCAAGGGCGCATTATTTTGGACGACACCCGTGACAAAGTTTTGGAACAAATTGCGAGCGGTAATATTAAAGTCAATGTTGCGGATTAAGCGAAAGAAATTACGATGGCAAAAGATTTAGATTTTATGGACGAGTTATCAGCGGCAACGCGGTTGAAACCGTCTTTTGCTTCTAACGTCATGTTGATTTGTGTAACGGCATTGATAGTGGCGCTGGTCTTTTGGGCTAATTTTTCGGAGATTGAAGAAATCACCCACGGAAGTGGTAAGGTCGTCCCGTCACAAGAAATTCAAGTCGTTCAAAGCCTTGATGGCGGTGTGTTAGAGGAGCTTTTAGTGCGTGAAGGTCAAAAGGTTGAAGCGGGTACTGTCCTTTTAAAAGTTAGCGATGTTGCTTTTGTATCCGAAGAAAAAGGCGCTGAGATTCAATCTATGTCACTTAAAGCAAAGAAAATTCGTCTTGTTGCCGAAGCTGAAAGTACAAAGTTCAAAATGTCAGCGGACATTGCAAAAAAATATCCTGATATCGCTCGTAATGAAGAGTCGCTTTATAATTCACGTCAGCAAGAATTAAAAAATGCTAAATCCATTCTTGATAGTAAAATTAGCAGTGCTAATTCACAAATTGGTGAAGTGCGTGCAAAGATTAATAGACTATCTGATAGTAAAAAATCCCTTAGTGAAGAATTACGTATTACTAAAGATATGGTCGCAAAACGTGCTATTCCAAAACTGGAAGAAATTCGTGTAAGCCGTGAACTTAATAACGTCCAAGGACAAATTCGCGAAGCTAGCCAAGAAATCTCAGGCTATCGTGCAGATTTAGGGCGCGCGCAACGTGAACGTAAAGACAAAGAAGACCAGTTTAAAAGTAAAGTTTTGGGTGAGCTAAACGAAGTTGAAGCGAAAATAGCGCAACTGGACCAAAGTCTAACAGCTATTGGTGACCGCGTGTCACGAACAGAAGTAAAATCTCCTGTAACAGGTATCGTGAACAAAATTATGCTGAAAACAATTGGCGGTATTGTTGAACCAGCAATGGCATTAATGGAAATTGTCCCAGGCGATGATGACTTAAAAATTACAGCGAAAGTTGCCCCGCAGGAAATAGCATTCCTTCAAGTTGGACAACCAGTAAATATAAAAATATCGGCTTATGACCCACAACGTTATGGATCGCTTTCAGGAAAGTTGTCACGTATTGGCGTGAACAGTGTGTCGGATAATGAAGGAAATGTTTTCTTCGAAATAGAAGTTCTCGCAGACCAAAGTTATTTGGGCACAGAAGAAAACCCATTACCAGTAACATCAGGTATGCTTGCAGATATTGAAGTGATAACAGGAAAACGCACGATTATGAGTTATCTAATGAAACCAGTATTACGCACGCGCGACAGAGCGTTAACAGAGCGATAGGCTTTTAATATGTTCGTTCGATATATTACGAATAAATGGATTCATATATGTCTGCTTTTACTTTTTTTAGTATTGGCTGTTTTTTTTAGTGGGTCAGAACATGAGCTAAGAAAACGCCTACAGTATTTAACATTTGATACTTACAATAAAATGCACCCTCGTGAGGCTACAGACAAAATTGTTATTATTGATATTAATGAA
>JAMASZ010000238.1 GCA_023301585.1 Alphaproteobacteria bacterium
GCCGCCCAGCGCTTCGCAACCAATGCTTCACGTGCCTCTGTCGGGTTTGAAGCACCGCGAATAAGCGCAATAATTTCATCAATATTCGCAACCGCTACAGCCAAACCAGCCAAGACATGCGCACGGTCACGTGCTTTGCCTAATTCATAAATTGTACGGCGGGTAATAACTTCTTCACGGAATTCTACGAACGCCTTAATGAAGTCACGTAAAATCATAATCTTTGGACGACCATGGTCTAGCGCCACTAAATTACAACCAAACGATGTTTGAAGCGCTGTGTATTTAAACAACTGGTTTAAAACAACCTCGCCAACCGCGCTCTTTTTCAAATCAACAACAACACGCACACCATCACGGTCTGACTCGTCGCGGATTTCTGAAATATCTTCAACAATTTTCTCACGGGCAACTTCGCCTAAGCGCTCTAGCAACTTACCTTTGTTCACTTGATAAGGCACTTCATGCACAACGATTGAAATACGCCCATTAGGCTTTTCTTCAAACGATGTTTTCGCACGCATCATCACAGAACCATTCCCTGTGTTATATGCGCTCTTGATGCCCATGCGGCCTAAAATCTGACCACCCGTTGGAAAGTCAGGACCTGGAATAATGTCAATTAACTCTTCAGTCGAAATGAGTGGGTTTTCGACATATGCCAAACAGCCATCAACCACCTCAATCAAGTTGTGTGGTGGAATATTCGTCGCCATACCAACCGCAATACCACCAGCACCGTTTACAAGCAGGTTCGGGATACGCGCAGGAATAACTTCTGGCTCAACGGTCGAGTCATCATAGTTCGGATGAAAATCAACGGTATCTTTATCAATATCTTCTAATAACGCTTCAGCGGCTTTGTTTAACTTCGCTTCCGTATAACGCATCGCAGCAGGTGGATCCCCATCCATAGAACCAAAGTTCCCCTGCCCATCAATCAATGGTAAACGTAGCGAGAAGTCCTGCGCCATACGCACTAACGAGTCGTAAATCGCTTGGTCACCATGCGGGTGATATTTACCCATCACGTCCCCGACAACCCTTGCAGATTTACGATAAGGTTTATCTGACGTATAACCACCTTCGCGCATCGCGTAGAAAATACGACGGTGAACAGGTTTCAATCCATCACGAACGTCTGGAAGCGCACGAGAGACAATCACGCTCATCGCGTAATCAAGATAAGACTGCTTCATCTCCTCTTCAATTGTAATGCTTGGCACTTCAACTGGATTTTCAGAACCTGTATCTATCGTATCGCTCATAGCGGATATTCCTATAAAAATTAATGTCTAAATCAGACTCAATTTATAGCAAATAAATAGGGTTAGACACAAGGAAACATCTAGGTTTTACCCACATGTAAGACAATATAGTTATTAGGAAAATATTAGATTTTTTAGAGGGCTAAAACGCCCAACTGATACTAGTTACCAAGCTTAGTATTAAGGACCGCTTTATCGACCATTTTCTGCATCACAGGCTCTAACGCATTCTCGTAATCACCTTTTTTATAATCAATCGAACGTCCTTCTTTTGACCCATAAAAAGCAATCATCGCCTCCAGCTCACCGACAGTAAAAATATCAACCATGGCATCAACAGAAGCCTGCTCCAGCGCCTTAAAGTCAATCATCTTACGCATTTCAGTTTTAAACACTTGCTGCCTAGCTTCTGGTGCGCGTTTACTAATAGCGTCTAACGCACGCTCCATGCGCGAACGAATAGGCCATATTTCATGCATTTCCTTAGAAAGTTTAAGCTTTGCTTCGTAATCATCAGGAGACTCAGCTTGGTCCTTGGTTGCGTCATCGGACTTAACCTCAGCCTCAACTTTAGATTCAACAGCAACCGCCTCCTGCGCCGAAACGGACACAGGTAGGGCAATTAAACAAACAGCAAATAATGCGAATAAAATACGGGTCATAGTTTAAGTATACCTAAAATGGGATCTCATCTTCAAGTTCGTCGATTGGCGCTGGTGAATTGTTACCGCCAGATTGGCTTCCACCTTGGGCAAAACCACCACTATCTTGATTAAAACCATTATTTTGTGGTGCACCACCACCATAGGCAGAATCACCGCCACCGCTACGACTATCAAGCATCGTTAACTCTCCACGATATGGACGTAAAACGATTTCAGTTGTATATTTTTTCTCGCCATTTTGTTCCCATGAACGTGTCTCAACTTGACCTTCAATGTAAACTTTAGCACCTTTTTTAAGGTAATTTTCACAAACACCAACCAAGCCTTTGTTGAACACAACAACACGGTGCCATTCTGTTTTTTCTCTACGCTCGCCTGTTGCTTTATCTTTCCAGCTCTCACCAGTCGCAATAGACAGGTTCACAACCTTGTCACCAGATTGCATTGTACGAATATCAGGATCTGCTCCTAAATTTCCAACCAAAATTACTTTATTGACGCTACCAGCCATAATTCTTCCTTAACCTAAAATTTTATAATGAAGTCACTATACCCCCTCACTCCAAATATGAAAGCCCTACATCAGACTTGTTCACAGCATTCCTTTTGTTGA
>JAMASZ010000239.1 GCA_023301585.1 Alphaproteobacteria bacterium
TCTGCTGGAGAGGTGTGCTCGTACGATGGGCACTCTGGGCCATGGTCACGTGAGGCCCAAGACACTCTGAGGGGAAGGCTCCAGTATCCCCCTGATCGATCGAAGACCCATTCAAAGACTATTTGCACTGGTCTTCGGCGCAGTAAAGTGATGGGGATGAACTCCCACGTTTTGAACTCAGTCTTGGTGCAGACTGCGGGAACCTTCGAGACATCTCTAGCACTGCGATTGTATTGTAGGTACACGTCCGACTCCGCAAGGATTGCCAGCGTAGCGCCCTTGTCCATCAGGTCCCTGGTACTTTCGAAGTGTATATGATGATGGTCTGCCCCAGGTAACATCAGATGGATGCGGTACTCTCTTAGCACGAAGTCATTTGGTTCCAGCAGAAACGGCTGTCTTCTCCAGCGGCCAGTGCCATAGCACAGGGGAGATCTCCGTGTTCTCATGACCTCAGGGAGATCAGAAATCCATGCCTCGAAGAGGTTGGAGGTTATCCGAGGCATGGATGCAGGAGGCCAGTCTTCTTGCATTGGCTGGATTGACTCGGAGTGGAATGCGTCAATCAACTCCTGGTCGGTGGGCGGCTCTCCTTTTCTTCGAGACAACTGGCGGGGTTGCGAAGAACCAGAGGGGCCTCCTGAGGCGGTTGATAACTTCTGAGCCTCAGGAACTTCATCTTGGGATGGCTGCTCAGGGGCCTTGGCGGCTGACTTTGACTTGGCGCGGGGCTTCGGAACGTGAGGGTCTCGGTTGCCATACACAAAGGATCCTGGCAATCCGGTCTGGAACCTGACCACATCCTTTGCCGGGACTTCCTCACAGTCACTGGAAATGGGACCGACACTCATGGGTATGATATTGCTGGTCCCTTTTCTTTGGCCCTTCTTGCTCTTAGGTTTCTTCTTAATGGTGTATCCCATTGCCGAGGTAACGTCTTTCATCTTCTCCAGCATTTCTTCAAACTCAACTCGATATTTGAAGGCTTCGCTTTCCTCCTGGTCGGGGGTCGTGGGGCGGCGGCTGCCGTCCTCGTTGAGAGATCCTTGAGCATCCACAGTGGGGGGATACTCGTCTCCTCTGGGAAGTCGTAGCTTGGGTGGCATCTTGGCAGCTCTGGTTCAAATCTGGAATCATGCAGAGAAAGACGAAAGAGACATTTTTATGCAGATGGGTTAGGATCAGGTTCGCAATGCACGGCTAAGCACAGAAATCTCCGTGCCATATCTCATTTATTTATTCTAACAGAAACAAACAGGCAACGTTCGTCACCTCACATCCCAGCAGATTCAAAACAGACATAGCGGAAATCGGTTGCACTACTCTGCACACAGAACATATTTCCTTATGGGCGTTTGTGGAAAAATCAGAAGTAATATCAGTATGCTCAGACTCTACTGGCGAAATAGGAGAGTCTAGGATAAGGAAAAGACATGTTTCAAGAAAAGGGGCTTATTGCGAGGTTCTATGGATTTAATCTGAGACTAAAGAAGTATTTTTCAAAGGAAGAGGAAAGATGGAGAAGAAAATATATCTTGAATTAGAAAGAAGGAAAGGTAGAATAGTATTGACGGACAAGTTCATGGGAGCATCTACTAGAGGTGATGCTCGGAGTATTGAGGAGGAGCACCCTGCATCTTCTGGGGTGAAGTGCTTTTCTTGAAAGAGCCACGGGAACCCGACCTTTGCCCACTTCTTTTCCTGGCAGGAACCGGGCTGTGTTCTCGGGGCCTTCGACTGGCTTCAGCTGCTGGGGCTGCACTAGCTTGCGTCTGCACTGTATTCAGCTCCACTCTCATGACATTGTTTGAAGGTGCTTGGGCGACTTGGTTGTTCTGTTCGGGATCGGCATTTTGCCTGCGGGCGCTTGGTCTTGTTGCACAGTAATACGTGATGGCGTACAGCATGATGTTGGCTACTGCCACAGCCTGGGCCAATAGAGCGAGTTCCCACCAAGCCCACGGCATCAGGGTCACAAAACGATTAATGCTGTTCCGAGCATCCCAGATGTCCACCTTGTCGAAGACGACGTCTCTCTGGATTTTGACCATGAGCTGTCTGCTTCTGAAGGTGTTTCCTCTGTCATTCACGAAGGTGTAAGGGCCGATTTCTGCCACACACATGGGGTTCAAGTAGAGCACGCCCACTCCTGACAGCATTAAGGTCTCTTTAGCGTCACATCGCATGGAGCACGGTGTTTTGTCCAGGTCATAGTACACTGCCGAAGGGCTGAGCCTCAGGATTTTTTCTTCTCGCCTGGCCGGCAAGAGGCGACAGTGCTCCATGATTTCTTGGTCGGCTCGGTTCGCGTCGGTGATGGTTTGGACGCATCTACCCAAGCTGTCGGATTCAATAACATTCGTGCTGCAGTAGTAAGTGTCTTCATGCCTCTGGCAATCGTACAGCCTGGACCAATCAAATCTGTAGATTTGCCCTCGAGTCTTGTGGACTATTTGCGCGGTGTCGGGAATCACCAATTCCAAGGTGCCTCCATTGCTAGCAAAGGGAACAACTCTCGACCTTTGCAGGTCATAGGTGAGATTGTCCTCAAATGATGGGACCTCCATGTGAATTACGAACTCACCATCTTCCGGATAGCCCTTGTTAAGGAATATTTTGGGGACAACATGATCGAGTTGCTTGTTGGCGGAGGCCACTGTGGCTGCATCCAGATTGGGTGAGATGCGCTTCCAAGCCTCTGTGTGTGCATGGGAGTTCAGGATGGATACTCCTTTTCTTAAGTCAGTCATCAAGTCGTCATAGGCCAATGGAATGGCCATGCGCTTCTTATGGGCAATTTCTATCAATTGTAGGGTCTCTAAGGTCTCAGTAATGATCCTTAGCATGTTGATGGTCATTTCTTGGACCCCGTCAATCTGGTCGGTGTAATCTTCCACCATTCGATCAATGACTGGATCATAGCCATAACTTTCTTTGTAATACTTGGAGAAAGTCAGAGCCTCCCAGTATATGTCGGAAGCCACGGAGAAAGGATTGTGTTTGGTCGGCTTGCGGTCAATGTTGGTGTGAGACCACAAAAATTCAGTCACGTCAACAATGTCAGCCATGCCCGCCAGAGGGTTGGCTGTGCCGGGGTCTACGTATTCGGTAATGTATTCACCCAGGGTAGGGTCATTGGATTCAGACTCGTGTTTCAGGGCTGGCAGGGTTTTCTTCTGTGCATCGAACACCCTTCGGACGTCCATCTCCACTTGCTTATGCCTTGAGGATTGGCCCGAGATTAGGTCACCAACACGAGCTATCCAGGAGTGTACGGTGTCTACGATCGGCTCGTCACTGACTAGGGGCCATAGCTGTGAGTAGGGAATCATGGTCGCCAAGGATCCGATTACCTCTGTGATTCCCCTCTCAATTCTGCTGAGGGTTTGCTCTTCCCCGTTGTCTTCTGCGGTTTCTGGCGAGGTCAGACATTCAGGATCTGAGCAGGGGAGTTCATGGGAGGATGATGAGTCTTTCCCGCTTTCCTGTCGCTTTTCTCTGGACGGCGGGCCATAATTTTGCCTGGATGTGGAAAACGCAACGGTGGCCTTCTGTTCATCATACCACTGGATGTCTTTGTCGCGAACACTCACAGTGCTGGCAAGAGCTCTCTGGGTGGCCCGGACGTGCTCCTGGTTATTGAAGTCTAGTACGTCATGCACGGTTTGCAAGGTTCTGTTCACGATGTCTCTATGCCATCGCAAGACCACGTCCTTCCCTTTTAGATGGGCATAGGATCCTTCTGCCTCAATGAACTCATCTCCTAAGAAGTTGAGCCTGCGGGTCATTTGTTTGTTCCATAGATTCCCCTCCTTGACGGTTTCTCTGAGAGGTTCCATGGAGAAAGGGATCTTGATCACTCGAGTTTCAGCAAACAGCTGCACTTTCGCTGAGGTCTCTTGAAATAGTAAACCGCCTCGGTAGATCTGGGCTTCCTCCAGGTTCACGTTGGCCTTCACAGTGGCCAAGCCACACGACAGGGCGAGGACCAACATCATGAGCCAGGACACGGTCACGCTGAAGGTGGTCACGAAGAACGTTGATGTATGCAAAGGAAGCGAGATGAGGACGTTCATTAGTTCGATGTTAATTGTATTCTTTGAGAGTTTAACCTGGACAGGGCAGCTCATGTC
>JAMASZ010000240.1 GCA_023301585.1 Alphaproteobacteria bacterium
CCAAAAATTTGAGCAATCGAGCTTGATTGTGCTATAATTGCACCGGATACTTGCAGCGCGAGAATGCCAATTCGAACCGATAGCCCTATCATGAATCCTACTACGATCTCGGATATTAGAGCAACGACCCAAGCCGCCAAATTATTTATGACTACAGGGGGGCTACCATGCAAACTAAATGAAATTGAAATAGCCACGACTATCGATAGTGATATCTTATATCTATTTGCTACATACCTTTCCCCCAGCCCCGGAAGCAAAAAAATTACTGTTGAAACACGAGCGAACACTAAAAACAAAAACTGAATAGAGGTTCCGGAAAGTACCGCATCGAGTGATAGGGATGTTATCAAGTTTCAATAACCCCTACGAGGTTGAGCTTTACTGATGGTTCAATTTCTTCATAGGCAATTACACTGTTGTGAATGCCTCTTGCAGATAACACCGTTCGTAGGAAGCGGCGACGATTGCTTCCCGTCACGATTGCCGTAGGTATACCGTTCTTGGAGCTTTTCCCGATCTTATCAGATGTCCGGTCGATTAAGTCTTGCAGCAGATTTGGGGGCAACGATATCTCTGGTCGCTGGCCCGTTTCACTCTTGGTTTGATACGTGAGGAAGACTTGCTCCCATTCCTGTGCAAGTTGTATCACGTTGACGAAGTCATCGCTATCTTGAAGGGTTTCGATGATCTGAAACCCCAATCGAGTTCTTACGTGCTCGTAAATCGCGTCCCAATTTTGAGTAAACTGGCGGCCCTCAGCAACGGATTCGATAATTAGTTGTAGATTGCGTATCGATATCTGTTCTGTCAGGAGTGAGCGAAGTGTCGCATGAAGTAATTCAAGTGGTACTTTTTCTGGTATGAGGCTATCTATCAATCGTTTGTTGGCAGTAGCGCGAATTGGGTCTAATAACTGAGTCATTTCGACAAGGCGATGCTGTAGTGCTGAAAGAGTGAGAATTTTTGAAAAATTCTGCTTGAGAACTTCTAACAAGTGCGTTGCGAGAACTTCCGCAGGCTGAACCACAGTGAGCCCTTTAAGCGTTGCTTCTTCAGAAAGCTTGGCTTCTACCCAAATTGCAGGCGCATTAAATACAGGTTCTTTAACCCTCTCGCCTGAGAGCTGGGCCGCGTCCGAGTCCTGTGTCAATACGAGAAGATGATCAGGCCTTAGGTTGTATTTACCGTGTGCCACGCCCATTATTTTTATTACATAGTCACCGGTGGTAAGCCCATGACTGTCTGTCAAGTGAATTTCGGGAAGAAGAACGCCATATTCTCTCGCAATGTGTTTCCTAATATTGGCAATTCGCGTATCCAGTCCGGATTTTGGATCGAGAGCCATGGATGTCAAATCGGTTGCAAATTCAATATGTATCTCATCTGTCTCCATGGAATTGGCTAGGGATGGTGTTGTATTCTCCTCTTCTGAAGCGACTTGATCGGCTGTAGAATCCATGGCTGGAGCACTTCCATTTTTGTAACTATACACGGAAGCTAGTGCCAGTATAATTGATCCAAAGATGAAAGGAAGAAATGGCAGGCCAGGAATCAAAGCAAAGAGCGCAAGCAGTGCGGCAACGGACATGAGTGCGCTTGGATGTTTCCCTAATTGTTCCGATATTGCCGTATCTGTTGTTCCAGAAGCTCCACCTCTTGCTAAAAGTAGTGCTGATGCAACGGAAATAAGAACCGCTGGAATTTGGGAAACTAATCCATCTCCGACGGTTAGAATTGAGTATGTGGCAAAGCCGTCCGAAAGACTCATGTTATGGCTAAGAACGCCGATCGAAAGGCCTACAAAGAGATTGAGTAGGGTTATGAGTAAACCGGCGATTGCGTCTCCTTTTACGAATTTTGATGCGCCGTCTAGTGATCCAAAGAACGTCGTTTCTGCTTGTTCACGTTCACGTCGTTCTTTGGCTACTTCGTGTGTTATTGCCCCAGAAGCGAGATCACTATCAATCGCTAATTGCTTTCCTGGCATAGCATCTAGGGCGAACCGCGCACCTACTTCCGCCATTCGTGTTGCGCCCTTGTTGATTACGAGAAAGTTCACCATCAACAGAACGCAAAAAACCACCAGCCCTAATGCAACATTCCCGTTCATTACAAATAATGCAAATCCTTCGATGACTTCGCCGGCTGCACCTGTGCCAGTATGACCCTGCCCAATGATTAATTTGGTAGATGCTATATTCAAGGAAAGCCGCAGGATAAGTGAACCAAGAAGGATTGTCGGAAATGCCGAGAAATCGAGTGGTCTTTGTATAAATAGTGTGACTGTAAACATGAGAATCGCGAGGGAAAACGATGTTGCAAGCCCAATGTCCAATGCCCACGATGGTACTGGCAGGATCATAATGCAAATCATTCCCATCAAGATAAAGGCCAAAGCTACAGTTGGAGTATTTGATCTGTGAGAACTTGCCTGCGTCGATTTCAATTTAAATCCTAACTCTGGTACCTAGTTGCTTGATAATATTAAATTTTGTGCACCAAGTTTGACTTGCTTGGCCTCCCCTAGCGCACGTTGGATTTGGCCAGATTCTAAGCTAATGGATGCCGTTGGCATCGAGTGATTTGCCGCCTGCGTCTCTTGTCTGAGGGTTGGGGAGTATACTCCTCCTAACCTGCTATGCGGGTTTAGGGTGGGGTAGCTATCGCTTGCGATCAATGTAGCCAAACCCAAGCTCTGAAGTCGATCGCTTACAAGGCTTTGCGTGGTATGAGTTAGCTTTTGTATGTCATTTGATAGAATGAGTGCTAGGAAATCTTCATGGCTAGCACTTGACGCTGCTTCCCGAAGAATTTTGTCTAAAAGGCCATCTGCTCGTTGTGTGTCCAAGGACTCGCGGGATATTTCATTATAGCGCGAAATTGCGATGTGAAAGTCTCCGCTTTCGATACCTGTGTTGGCTTCCATCTCAGTCAGGTCGCTCCAAAATTCAGTCCCACGATGTTCAAAGCGAATTGCTTCCGACAATTCGATAGCCTTGTGAGATTCGGTAATTTCGCTTCCGACGGAACGGCGAAGCAATTCTTCGGTGAGCTTTGGGTAGTCCCTATTTGAAAGTCTTTCCAATTCCTGCAGGGAAGTCTCGATGCCCACATCTGCCAAATATATGGCGACCTCTAAACCTTCTGAAGAGTAACTGCTGTCAAGGAACTCGATAACCTCAATAGCAGCGTGGGGTTTTCTCGATTGTATTAATCTATTTATTACTTCCGGTGCAAGAACTCTCTGAAGAAGTGGAGTGAGAGATTTGAAGTAGATTAGGAGTCGGTTCTCATCGAATTCAGTATGCTTCGTGCCAAGAACACTCCAGAGGTACAGGGAGTTCTTGCACAACCTCAGACTTAATAGTTCTGGGTGAACTTCATTTTTCTCGATCAGCCTTGAAATTCTCTCCAAGAGCATGGTCGAAGGGGCATCGTTCTCGAGAAGTTCTAGAATTTTTGTTGCTTCTAAAGGCAGCCCCAATTGTAAGTACTTCACCCCTAGTTCGGTTATAGCAGCTACATTTGCTTGGCCGGTTTCTAGAACGGCGTTTCCACGTAAGCTTTGCATCGCAGCGTATGTTTCTGCCGCGGTCTCAATCTGAAATAGGTTGACAGTATCGTAAAGTTCACAGTCCACTCCGTCCGATGCTTCACTTTCGACGTAAATATCTTCGAAGGCTTGTCGCACACCTACGCCGATTGAGCGTAACTCCATTGCAGAACCTTTCGGTTCAATGTTGTTTTGGCCTCCGTTTGTGATGGCATGCCTCGTAGTGCGATGTCCATTTGTGGAAATCCCGACTTGCATGGATGCCGTCGATATTGCCCTAGACATAGTATTAGCTAATTGTTGAAAAGGTATGGGCTCTGCATTGTGGGTGATACGAGTGCCGCGCTCGGCAGGTGAAATTTGCATGTCAACTTCCTCTCGACGCCACCACCGACCCAATTCCCCTGTTAGGTCTTGACTTTTCCGAATAGCCTCCGAAAGGGCTGGATCTGTCGTTGTAGGGTCAAGAATATCGAGAATGATATATTTTTCTTGATGTGTATATGTTTCGATCTTACAGGAGCATGCTAGTGAAAATTCTATTTCCCATATTTCTGCTCCATTGTTTATACTAACTATCCTATCTTTGGTAATGTTGCCGTATATGTCTGAAAATTCGAATGCTGTTGCCTCTCTAACCCCAATTGTAATTTTCGGGGAATTGGCCGCGATCGTCCAAGTTGAATTTTGCGGATTAGATATGACGACTCGAGTGAAACCTTCATGCTCGGCCCCAGTGATATCGATTCTGTTGGCGTTGGCCAAATTGGGGAAAATCAATAAAAATAGGACATATCGAGCGATTCTCATACTGCGTCCTTTTTGAGAGACTTTAGAGACTCTTCCAGTTCAGTAAACGTTGGACGCATATGAGAAGGCGTATTTTGACGTCCTACTTCAATGCAGATGTTTGGTGCGTGCCGATGGAGATTCGCGACAAGCACTTCGCGAATTAGTCGGTAAAAATGAGAGTCTTCTTCAATGACTGATTTGACACGAGTTGCAAAAGGCCCAACCAAACCGTAGGCGAGAAAGACACCAAGAAATGTTCCTACAAGAGCGCCACCGATTAATTTCCCTAGCACCTCAGGAGGTTGATCGATTGAACCCATCGTTTTTATGATGCCCAACACAGCGGCTACAATTCCCAGAGCGGGCAGCCCATCTGCAATTGTTTGCAACGCGTGTGTTGAATGCATGTTGTGGTGATGGGTTGCCTCAATTCGTTTCTCTAAAACTTCCTCAACTTGATGAGGGTCATCATAGTTCATTGATCCAGATCGCAACGTATCACATATCAATGCCAGGGCCTCTTTGTCTGCTGAAATCTTTGGGTATCTTCCAAAAATTTCTGAACTTTCGGGGTCCTCAATATGCCCCTCAAGTTCAACGGGATTTGTCTTCGCGATTCTCAGTAACTCAAATAGCAAGCACAAAAGGTCCTTATAGTCAGTGTGTTTCCACATCGCCCCTTTGAAAACTTTGCCAACGTCTTTGGCGGTGTGCTTTATTCCACTGGCGTCATTGGAAATCACGAATGCTCCGACAGCTGCGCCGACAATCATAATCATCTCGAACGGGAGGGCCTTTAGTATGATTCCCATTTTTCCGCCGGCGAGCAAATACCCGCCAAACACCATGACAAAAATTATTATAATACCGACTAGACCAATCATTCTCTTCTTCCGGAGTATTTGTGTTTCATTCAATAAAGGCGTTTGCGTTCCGACTCGCTAACATCACGCTGATTGTATGTGCTATGTTTGGATCAAGCTCGCTCATAACCGCGGCTGCGGTTTCGGGTTGCATGAGGCCAAGAAATCCAGCGGCGAATCCTGGTGGCATTTCTGAAAAGATTTCCGCAGCATTGCGTGGCTTCATATTTTCATACACAGAGGCAAGCCGATCGAGGTCGTCTTGAGCTGCAGTGTCGGCTAGGGCAAGAGTGCTTGAGAGTTTCTCCTCAATCATTGTCAGTTCTATGATTTGCTGACCAATTTGTTGTTCTGCCTCTTGGAGGGCGCGCTTGCGTAATTCGAGGGATTCCTCATTTTTCAATAACTCTTGTTCACGGATTTGAAATGCCGAAAGAAGTCGATTGAGCGCATATTCCGAAAAGGGCACGCCAAGTATATCGTCAGTTTTTTCACCACTGATAGGTTGCTCTTGTTGGTTTATTTCTTGGGCCATCGCAAACCCGCCGCCGTCAATTGATCTAACGACTCCGGAGGTTATAAGTAGCGTAGCGATCATTAGCAGTGCGCTACTTCGATTCTTTCGCTTTCTATTGCTGCTGTTCATCACGGTGTGCTTTGCAGTTTTCGCCGCGCTAGGAATGGACTACCAGCGCTCGAAATGGGTTGTTGCTTCGGAAGACTGTGAAGCGATGCAACCAGCAGTTCTAAGTGTTTGGCTGCACTTTCCCCACGTTCGCTAACCGATTGTAATCGCTGTACGGTAAAATCCCCGGACTTTTGAGCCAACCGCAATGATCCGTTTAGATCATTGATCTGTTTCGACAGTACCGATATTGCCTGCCCAATGTCGCTTTCAAGATCTGTGAATTTTCGTAGTCGACGCGACAATACGATGCAGTAAATTGCGGCTCCAAAAGAGCCGGCGGCAAGGATTATGTCTGAGATAACGGCCATTCTGGCTCCCTCTAATTAATTATGAATTCCATAACGAGAAGGTCGTTGACACGGTTGTCTCCGGTTATGATTCGTACACGGTGCAACATTTGGGATCGCAATTTCGTCAGTGCGCCGACCGCTTCAAGATCTTCTATTTCGACAGCTCTTAAATATCCGTTTAAGATGTCAACGATACGTGGTTTTATTATCTCAATTTCACTGAGGTATTGGGGGTTAACATCTAATTGGGTTGTGAAACGAACGAGTCGAGTGTCTTGACCGTCTGAAATTGTTACGATGATTGGGTCAAGGGGTAGGAACGCGACTTCCTTCGCCTCCATTTCAGTTTTCGTCGGCATATTGTGGGATTCACTAGAGTCAGGCGTGTCTTCTGCGATTAAGCCTAGTTTAACGGCAGTGAAGCCGGCTCCGGATCC
>JAMASZ010000241.1 GCA_023301585.1 Alphaproteobacteria bacterium
TTTGTTCCTGCGACATGCACCACAGGAGGAAGGTTCAAATGGGGATTACCCAGCTTTGCGAGAAAACGCTCAACACGCTCTAACGACATTTCAATTTCTTGATGATAGAAGCTATAGAGTTTTTGAAGCAATGCTTCTAAACGCGCCTCAACAGCTGGGTCATTGCTTCTATTATGAAACTTATGCGGTGTTTTTGTCAGCAGACTGCTCCGTATCGATTAAGAAGCTTTCTTAATTTTTGCTTTGTTTACAGCACCCTTAGCGGATTTCTTACCTTTAGAGCCTGCGTCATTTGCTGATTTTTGACCCTTTTTTGACTTAGAGCCACCAGTTACTTTGCCTTTGGTCGCATTGAGAACCGTTTTATTCATTAATAAATCAAGGATTGAGCCGATGCGAGCATTCAGCTCACCGCGACTAACAACCATATCAACCATACCATGTTCTAATAAGTATTCTGCTGTTTGGAAATCCTCAGGAAGTGTCTCCCGCACTGTTTCTTCGATAACACGGCGACCAGCAAAGCCAATCATCGCTTTTGGTTCAGAAATATGAATATCACCAACCATCGCAAATGATGCGCTAACACCGCCTGTTGTTGGGTTTGTAAGTAAAACAATGTAGGGAAGCCCCTGTTCTTTAACCATATCCACCGCAATGATTGTGCGTGGCATCTGCATCAACGATAACATACCCTCTTGCATACGCGCACCACCAGAAGACGGCACAATGATAAGCGCTGACTTTGTCTTAATAGCCTCTTCAGAAGCACGAACAATACCTTCACCAACAGCAGTCCCCATGGAACCACCCATAAAAGCAAAGTTAAAAGTCGCAATCACAGTGTTTTGACCACCAATTGTACCTTGCGCAATAACAAGAGCGTCTTGTTCCTTGGTCTTGGTTTGGCTTTCTTTTAAACGGTCATTGTATTTCTTACGGTCTTTGAATTTCAAAGGATCATGGGGAACTTTAGGCAAATCAATGCTTTTAAACTCACCGTTATCAAACATAAGTTTTAAGCGGTCTTGCACCTTAATCGGCATATGGAAGTCACAATGGTAACAAACGTTATGGCTTGCTTTAAATTCTTTATGAAACAACATACCTTCGCAAGAAGGGCATTTTAGCCATAAATTATCAGGCACATCCTTCTGGTCTTTTACGATAGAACTAATACGTGGGCGAATAAAATTTGTAAGCCAATTCATAAAGTTACGCTTTCCATTGTTTAAAAATCATCGTCAAAATCGCTTATTAATAGGAATCTGTCAAGTAAAGCCTGATTATATTGCTTTTGCCAAAGCTTTAACTTGCTCGGAAACCATCTGTGGCATTTCTGGATTATCTTTGTTTTCTGACATTGTTTGGACAATCGCAGAACCGACAATCACACCATCACAAACTTTGCTCATATTCGCAGCATCTTCAGGTGTTTTAATCCCAAAACCAACAGCCACAGGTAAGTCTGTTTTCGACTTAATGACTTCCATATGCTTTGCAATCTCATCAATATTTGCTGATTTCGTACCTGTTACGCCCGTGATAGACACATAATACAAGAAACCACTCGCGCCCGCTAAAACCTTATCCAGACGCGTTCCCACGGTTGTTGGTGTAATCAAACGGATAATATCAATACCTAGTTTTTCGGCCATAGGACGAATTTCATGGTCTTCCTCCGGCGGTAAATCAACAATGATTAGCCCATCAACACCACTTTCAGAAGCTGCCGTAATAAATACCTCGCGACCATACTTATAAATAGGGTTGTAATAGCCCATTAAAACAATCGGAGTATCTGCGTGGTTTGAGCGCAGGGTCTTAGCCAAATCTAGCGTCCCTTGCACAGTCATACCATTTTCAAGCGCACGTAACGAGCTAGCTTGAATAGCAGGGCCGTCAGCCATGGGGTCTGAAAACGGCATCCCTATTTCAATAAAGTCAGCGCCTGCCTCTGGTAAGATATTTAAAACATCATTACTACCCTGTAAGGACGGGTCACCAGCGGTTACGAAGGTAACAAGACCTTTACGACCCGCTTCTTTTAGCTCTTTAAACCTTGTTTCTATACGGCTCATATTTCCATTCCTAATTTCTCAGCAACTGTGAAAATATCCTTGTCACCACGACCACATAAATTCATTACCAAGATATGGTCTTTAGGAAGCGTTGGCGCCAGCTTCATTACATGTGCAAAGGCGTGTGACGGCTCTAATGCAGGGATAATTCCCTCTAACTTCGTGAGTAATTGAAACGCCTCTAGCGCTTCATCATCTGTCACAGACACATAATTAATACGCTCTATGTCATGCAAATAAGCGTGTTCAGGGCCAATGCCTGGATAGTCCAAACCAGCCGAGATAGAATGCGCTTCTGTTATTTGCCCATCATCGTTTTGAAGGAAATATGAACGCATACCGTGCAGAATACCAACATCGCCGCCATTTAAGCTCGCTGCATGTTTATCAGTATCAACCCCAAGGCCGCCAGCTTCTACACCAAACATTTGTACATCAGCATCATCAAGGAATGGGTGGAATAGACCTAGCGAGTTTGAACCACCACCAATACAAGCCACAAGGCTGTCAGGCAGGCGTCCTTCACGCTCTATCATTTGTTCGCGCGCTTCTTTCCCTATAACGGACTGAAAATCACGGATCATCTCTGGGAATGGGTGTGGACCAGCCACAGTTCCTATCAAATAATACGTATCATCAACATTGGCGACCCAATGACGCATCGCTTCATTCATCGCGTCCTTTAATGTACCAGAACCAGAAGTTACAGGCACAACCTCAGCGCCCAGTAATTTCATACGAAACACATTCGGCTTCTGACGCTCAATGTCTTCTGCACCCATAAAGACAGTGCAGGGCATGTCAAATAATGCACAAACAGTTGCCG